>NZ_KB890697.1 GCF_000373205.1 Calidithermus timidus DSM 17022 | reverse complement strand
AGGGGTGCCGTACATCGTGGTGTTTTTGAACAAAGTGGACATGGTCGACGACGCGGAGCTCTTGGACTTGGTGGAGATGGAGGTACGGGATCTGCTGAGCCAGTACGAGTTTCCTGGGGACGACACACCGATCATCCGGGGATCGGCGCTGTTGGCGCTGGAACAGATGCACAAGAACCCCAAGACCCAGCGAGGGGAGAACGAGTGGGTGGATCGGATCTGGGAGCTGCTGGATGCGATCGACTCGTACATACCCACGCCGCAGCGGGATGTGGATAAGCCGTTCTTGATGCCGGTGGAGGACGTGTTCACGATCACGGGACGTGGGACGGTGGCCACGGGACGGGTGGAACGTGGGAAGGTCAAGGTGGGCGACGAGGTAGAGATCGTAGGGCTTGGGGAGACCAAGAAGACGGTGGTGACCGGGGTGGAGATGCACCGCAAGACCCTGAGCGAGGGCTTGGCGGGGGACAACGTAGGTCTGCTGCTGCGGGGCGTAGGCCGGGAAGAGGTGGAGCGGGGTCAGGTACTGGCCAAGCCGGGGAGCGTGACACCGCACACCAAGTTCGAGGCGTCGGTGTACGTGCTGAAGCGGGAGGAAGGGGGGCGGCACACGGGCTTTTTCACCAACTACCGGCCGCAGTTCTACTTCCGCACGACGGACGTGACGGGGGTGGTGGAGTTGCCCAAGGGGGTGGAGATGGTGATGCCCGGGGACAACGTGACCTTCACCGTCGAGCTGATCAAGCCCATCGCCATGGAGGAGGGGCTGCGCTTCGCCATCCGGGAGGGTGGTCGCACCGTCGGTGCCGGGGTCGTCGCCAAGATCATCGAGTAAAGGAGGCCCTGAATGCCAAAGATTCGCATTAAGCTACGGGGCTTCGACCACAAGAGCCTGGATGCCTCGGCGGCCAAGATTGTGGAGACGGTCCGTCGCACCGGGGCCCAGGTGGCCGGTCCGGTGCCCCTGCCCACGCGGGTTCGTCGCTTCACCGTGCTGCGGGGCCCGTTCAAGCACAAGGACAGCCGCGAGCACTTCGAGCTGCGTACCCACAACCGCCTGGTTGATATCTCCGACCCCAACCGCAAGACTATCGAGAGCCTCCAGAGCCTCGACCTGCCCACCGGGGTGGAGATCGAAATGAAGATTCTGGGGGGTGGACGGTGAAAGGCATCCTGGGAACCAAGGTCGGCATGACCCAAGTCTGGAAGAACGACAAGGCTGTGCCGGTGACGGTGATCCTGGCTGGGCCGTGCCCCGTCGTGCAGCGACGCACCGTCGAGAAGGACGGCTACGAGGCGGTACAGCTCGGCTTCCAACCCAAGAAAGCCCAGCGGGTCAACAAGCCCATGAAAGGCCACTTCGCCAAGGCCGGTGTCGAGCCCGTGCGCTATCTGCGCGAACTGCGTGGCTTCAACCCCGAGGGGGACACCGTGACCGTGGCGATCTTCCAGCCGGGTGAAAAAGTCGATGTCAGCGGTACTTCCAAGGGGCGTGGCTTCAGCGGCGTGATGAAGCGTTGGAACTTTGCCGGTGGCAACATGACCCACGGTGCCCACAAAGTGCACCGTCACCCCGGCTCCATTGGCAACCGCAAGACCCCGGGCCGCGTCTACAAAGGTAAGAAGATGGCCGGTCGCTACGGTGCCGAGCGCATCACGGTGCAGAACCTCGAGGTCGTGGACGTGATCCCCGAGGAGAACCTGATCCTGGTCAAGGGAGCCATCCCCGGCGCCAACGGCAACTTGGTGATGGTGCGCGAGACCAGCCGCCGCCCGGCGGCCAAGCGGAAGGCCTGAGGGAAGGAGCGATAGCAGATGTATAACCTCACGGTTCTTTCCGCCAAGGGCAGGCGCGAGCTTCAAGTTGCGCTGCCTGAGAAGATCAACCCTCACGTGCTCTACGAGGTAGTGCGCTGGCAACTGGCCTCGCGCCGCCGGGGTACCGCCTCCACCAAGACCCGCGGCGAGGTCGCCTTCACCGGCAAAAAGCCCTACTCCCAAAAGCACACCGGGCGCGCCCGCCACGGTGACGCTGGGGCGCCCATCTTCGTGGGCGGTGGCACGGTGTTTGGTCCCAAGCCCCGCGACTACAGCTACACCTTGCCCAAGAAGGTGCGCCGGCTGGGCCTTTCCATGGCCCTGGCCGACCGGGCCAAGGAGGGCAGGCTGTTCATCGTCGAGGCCTTCGAGGGGGTAAACGGCAAGACCAAAGAGTTCGTGGCCTGGCTGAAGGCCAACGGTCTGGAGGGCTCGAGCGTGCTGCTGGTCACCGCCGATGAAAAAGTGGCCCGCGCGGCCCGCAACCTGCCCGAGGTGCGGGTGCTGGCTCCGGCTGGGCTCAACGTTTACGACATCCTGCGCCAGGAGACTTTGCTGCTGGACCTGGCCGCCTGGGAAGCGGTGCAAAGCCGCCTGTTCGCGCCGAATGCCAGCGGAGGTGAGGCATGAAGACCGCCTTCGACGTGATCCTCAAGCCCGTGCTCTCCGAAAAGGCCTACGCCAAGTTCGCCGAGGGCACCTACACCTTCCTGGTGGCGCCCACCGCCACCAAGACCGAGATCAAGAACGCCGTGGAGGCCGCGTTCAAGGTCAAGGTGGTGCGGGTCAACGTTCAGAACTACGAGGGTAAGGCTGCCCGCTTAGGACGTTTCGTGGGCAAGAAAGCCGACCGCAAGAAAGCCATCGTTACGGTGGCGGCTGGACAGAAGATCGAAGCCCTGGAGGGCTTGATCTAAAGGGAGTGGCGCACGGCCCATGAGCTGGTGCGCGCCCTTGGCCTCGAGACCGAGCGTTGCGGCTCAACCTACGGACCGCACGATGAAGGGGCACAAAAGCACTTGGGATCAGAGCGACTCGGTTAGCTCGTATCAAGTGAGGTAGAAGAATGGCAGTCAAGAAATTTCGTCCTTACACTCCGTCGCGCCGCTTCATGACGGTGGCGGATTTCTCCGATATCACCAAGGTGAAGCCGGAGAAAAGCCTCACCGCCCCCCTTAAGAAGACTGGCGGGCGCAACAACCAGGGCCGCATCACCAGCCGCTTCCGTGGCGGCGGGCACAAGCGCCTGTACCGCATCATCGACTTCCGCCGCCGCGACAAGGCCAATATCCCGGCCAAAGTGGCCGCCATCGAGTACGACCCCAACCGTACCGCCCGCATCGCCTTGCTGCACTACAAGGATGGCGAGAAGCGCTATATCCTGGCCCCCGATGGCCTGGCAGTGGGCTCGGAGGTGATGTGCGGCCCCGAGGCCCTGATCCAGCCGGGCAATGCCCTGCCCCTGCGCTTCATCCCGGTGGGTACCGTGATCCACGCGGTCGAGCTCGAGCCGGGCAAGGGGGCTAAGATGGCCCGCAGCGCCGGCACCAGCGTGCAGGTTCAGGGCCGCGAAGGCGACTACGTGATCCTGCGCCTTCCTTCCGGCGAGCTGCGCAAGGTGCACGCCGAGAGCTATGCCACCATCGGCACCGTCTCCAACGCCGACCACAAGAACATCGTGCTGGGTAAGGCGGGCCGCACCCGCCACAAGGGCCGCAAGGGTCACGTGCGTGGTACGGTGATGAACCCCGTGGATCACCCCCACGGCGGTGGTGAAGGCCGTGCGCCCCGGGGCCGTCCCCCGGTGTCGCCCTGGGGCCAGCAGGCCAAAGGTCTCAAGACCCGCAAGAAGAAGAAGCCCTCCAGCGCCCTCATCGTTGCCCGGCGCAAGAAATAAAGATTTCCGCACCGTTATCGGTGTGAGTAGGAGAAACTATGCCGCGTAGCATGAAAAAAGGGGTTTTCGTCGACGCCCACCTCATCGACAAGGTGGAAGCGATGAACGCCAAGGGTGAGAAGCGGGTCATCAAGACCTGGAGCCGCCGCAGCACCATCGTCCCCGAGATGATCGGCCACACCCTGGCGGTGTACAACGGCAAGCAGCACGTCCCGGTGTACATCACCGAGCAGATGGTAGGGCACAAGTTGGGCGAGTTCGCCCCCACCCGCACCTACCGTGGGCACGGAAAGGACACCAAGGCCACCAAGAAGTGAGTCCGCCACCTTCCGGCTGAGCCGGAAGGGCGACCGAAGGGAGAATGCAGGGAATGGAAGCTAAAGCTATCGCTCGCTACATCCGCATGTCGCCCCGCAAGGCCCGCCTGGTGGTGGACCTGATCCGGGGCAAGGGTGTGGACGAGGCCAAGGCCATCCTCAAGTACACCAACAAGCGGGCGGTTGAGCCCGTGGTGAAGGTACTCGAGTCGGCTGCGGCCAACGCCATCAACAACTACGACATGCTCGAGGACCAACTGGTGATCAAAGCCGCCTACGTGGACGAAGGGCCCGCGCTCAAGCGCGTGCTGCCCAGGGCCCGCGGGCAGGCCCACATCATCAAGAAGCGCACCAGCCACATCACCATCGTCGTGGGGGAGAAAGATGGGAAATAAGATCAACCCCGTGGGCTTGCGCCTGGGTATTACCCGCGAATTCGAGTCGCGTTGGTACGCCGGCAAGAAAGCCTATGCCAAGACCCTCGTCGAGGATCGTCAGATCCGCGACCAGATCGAGAAAGAGCTCCGGCCCGCCGGCTTGGCCCGCATCGACATCGAGCGGGCCGCCGACAACATCGCCGTCACCGTTTACGCCGCCAAGCCCGGCGTGGTGATCGGTCGCGGCGGGGAGACCATCAAGCGCCTACGCGAGAGCCTGCAGAAGCGTTTCCCCGGCAAGACCCTGGCCCTCAACGTTCAGGAAGTGGGCAACCCCAACCTCTCCGCGCCGCTGGTGGCCCAGCGCGTGGCTGAGCAGATCGAGCGACGCTTCGCCGTGCGTCGCAGCATCAAGCAGGCCGTGCAGCGCGTGCGCGAGAGCGGGGCCCAGGGGGCTAAGATCGTGGTCTCGGGCCGCATTGGCGGGGCTGAGCAAGCCCGCGTGGAGTGGGCCGCCGAGGGCCGCGTGCCGCTGCACACCCTGCGAGCCAACATCGACTACGGCACCGCCCGGGCCGAGACCACCTACGGCTCGCTGGGTGTGAAGGCCTACGTCTTCATGGGTGAGGTCATCGGCGGCAAGAAGGTGGGTGCGGCCGCCACTCAGCCTCCCCGCCCCACCGCACCCAAGCGCGAGCGTGAGGAGGGCCGCCCCCGTCGCCGCTCGGCTGTGCGCCGCAGCGGGGGTGGCAGCCGGGAAGGGGGTGAGTAAGCCATGTTGATGCCCAAGCGCATGAAGTACCGCAAGGCCCACCGGGGACGCATGACCGGCGCCGCCAAGGGTGGCGATTACGTGGCCTTTGGCGAGTGGGGTCTGGTAACCCTCGAGCCCGGTTGGATCACCGCTCAGCAGATCGAAGCTGCCCGTGTGGCCATGGTGCGCCACTTCCGCCGCGGTGGGAAGATCTTCATCCGCATCTTCCCCGACAAACCCTTTACCAAGAAGCCGCTGGAAGTCCGCATGGGTAAGGGTAAGGGTAATGTCGAGGGTTACGTGGCCGTGGTCAAGCCTGGCCGGGTGATGTTTGAGGTGGCGGGCGTGACCGAGGAGCAGGCCCGTGAGGCCCTGCGCCTGGCTGGGCACAAACTCCCCGTCCTGACGAAGGTGGTGAGACGTGATGCCTACGATGAAGCTCAGTGAGATGCGCAAGCTCTCGGTGGCCGAATTGCAGAAGGAGGTGGCAGCCCGGAAGAAAGAGCTCATGGAGCTGCGTTTCCAGGCTTCCATCGGCCAGCTCGACAAGAACCACCGCGTGCGCGAGACCAAGCGTGAGATTGCCCGGCTCCTCACCGTCCTGACGGAGAAGCAGAAGTAGCCCCCTGCCCCCGCTCGGCGGGGGCAGGGCAAGCCCTTGGCGACCGGGCAGCGTTGCTGTATACTCGCCCTTTGGACTGCTTGGGCCCTGCAGCGCGTGCGGCCTGTGGCTCTTGAAATAAAGGAGAAGATTGAGGATGCCGAGAAAAAACCTGACCGGTGTGGTGGTCAGCGACAAGATGCAAAAGACGGTCGCTGTCCTGGTGGAGCGCCAGTTCCCCCACCCCATTTACGGCAAGGTGATCAAGCGCTCTAAAAAGTACCTCGCCCACGACGAGAAGGGCGAGTACAAGCTGGGCGATGTCGTCGAGATCAGGGAATCTCGCCCGATGTCGGCCAGAAAGCGCTTCACCGTAGTGAGAAAGATCGAGGAAGGGCGGATGGACCTGATCGAGCGTTACCTGCTTCGCAAGGAGCGTGGTAAAGCATGATCCAGAACGAAACCGTACTCGACGTGGCCGACAATACCGGAGCCCGCAAGATCGCGGCCATACGCATCATGGGGGGTTCCAACCGCAAGTACGCCAGCGTGGGCGACATCATCGTGGCTTCGGTCAAGGAGGCCATCCCGCGCGGCATGGTCAAGGAGGGCGAGGTGGTCAAGGCCGTGGTGGTGCGCACCGCCAAGGAGATCCGCCGTGCCGATGGTAGTACCATTCGCTTCGACACCAATGCCGCCGTGATCATCAACAACCAGAACGAGCCTCGCGGCACGCGCGTCTTCGGCCCGGTGGCCCGCGAACTGCGTGAGCGCGGCTTCATGAAGATCGTCTCCTTGGCCCCCGAGGTGCTGTGATGGAAAAGGCCAAGCTTCACGTGAAGAAGGGGGACACCGTCTTGGTGATCTCCGGCAGCAAGGACCGCACCGACCCTAAGACCGGCGAGTTTAAGCCCGGCATCAAGGGCAAGACCGGCAAGGTGCTCGCGGTCAACCCCAAGGAACAGACCGTGGTGGTGGAGGGGATCAACATCATCAAGCGCGCCGTGCGCCCCAACCCCCGCAACCCCCAGGGCGGCTTCGTGGAGAAGGAAGGCCCGCTGCACGTCTCCAAGGTGATGCCGGTCTGCCCCAATTGCGGCAAGCCTACCCGCGTGCGCAAGAAGGAAGTTGACGAGGGTGGCAAGACCCGCCGTATCCGCGTGTGCGTGCACTGCGGTGGCGCCTTGGACACGAAGGAGAAGTGAGATGGCGCTCGAGGTATACCTGCGCAACAAGTACAAGACCGAAGTCGTCCCCGAGCTGATGAAGCGCTTCGGTTACGACAACGTGATGGCGGTTCCCCGCCTGGTGAAAGTCGTGGTCAACCAGGCCCTGGGCGAGGCCAAGGAAGACAGCCGCATCCTGGAGAAGGCTGGGCAGGAACTCGCCCTCATCACCGGCCAGAAGCCAGCCATCACCCGGGCCAAGAAGTCGATCTCCAACTTCAAGCTGCGCCAGGGGATGCCCATCGGTCTGCGGGTGACCCTGCGGGGTGACCGCATGTGGATCTTCCTCGAAAAACTCCTCACCGTCGGCCTGCCCCGCATCCGCGACTTCCGTGGCATCAACCCGGGCGGCTTTGACGGGCGCGGCAACTACAACCTGGGGCTGCGCGAGCAGGCGATTTTCCCCGAGATCACCTTCGACATGGTCGATGCCGTGCGTGGGATGGACATCGCCGTGGTGACTACCGCCAAGACCGACGAGGAAGCGCGGGCGCTGCTCGAGCTCTTGGGCTTCCCGTTCCGCAAGTAAGGGAAGGAGGTGAGTCAATGGCGAAGAAGTCGCAAGTCGAGAAGATGAAGCGCAAGCAGAAGACCATTGCCAAGTACGCCGCCAAGCGAGCTGCCCTCAAGGCCGCTGGGGACTGGGCCGCGCTGGCCGAGCTTCCCCGCGACGCCAGCCCCACCCGCCACAAGAATCGCTGCGTGTTCACCGGGCGGGCGAAGGGCTACGTGCGCTACTTCGGTATCAGCCGCATCCAGCTTCGGGAGATGGCCCACAAGGGGTTGCTGCCCGGCGTGAAGAAGGCAAGCTGGTAGAGGTGGCCTGGCCGGTCGGAGGGTTTGCTCCGAGACCGCAGGTTGGCCTGAACCTACGAGCCGGGAGGAGTTCCCCAAGTCGCACGGTTGAGCACAAATGGCTCAAGACCTGACTTGCGTAGCCCTGCTCGAGGTGTAAGAGGAGAGTAAGAATGTACAGCGACCCAATTGCCGACATGTTGACCCGGATCCGCAACGGTCTGATGGTCTACAAGGAGAGCGTGGAGGTACCGGCTTCGAAGTTTAAGGAGCAGATCGCCGAGCTTCTGGTGCGCGAGGGTTACCTCAAGGGCCTCGAGCGCATCGAAATCGACGGCAAGCCCTTCCTGCGCCTGACCCTCAAGTACGGCCCCCGCCGCGAGAAGGTTATCCAGCACATCCGGCGCGTCAGCCGCCCCGGCCGGCGCGTCTACGTCAGCGCCGAGAACGTGCCCGTGGTGCGTCGGGGTCTGGGCACGGCCATCATCTCTACTTCCAAGGGTGTGCTCGTAGACCGTGAAGCCCGCAGACTGGGCGTGGGCGGCGAAGTCATCTGTGAGGTGTGGTAATCGAGACCCCAAACGAGCAGATTTGGGGCCGGCCCGAGGTTGACATCAACTGCCGAACAAGGTCATCGCGCTTGTTCGAGGGCCCCTAGAAGGAGAAACAAGAGCCATGTCTCGAATTGGTAAGCAAGCCATCCCCCTGCCTAAGGGCGTGACCGTGGAAGTGGCCTACGCCAGCGTCAAGGTCAAGGGCCCCAAGGGCGAAAACAACGTGGCCGTGGATCCCGACCTCAAGGTGAAGGTCGAAGACGGCAGCGTCAGGGTCGAGCGCCCCACCGACCAGCGCCGCCACAAGAGCCTGCACGGCCTCACCCGTACCCTCATCGCCAACGCCGTCAAGGGCGTGGCCGAAGGCTACAGCCGCGAGATGCTGATCAAGGGTATCGGTTACCGCGCCAAGCTCACGGGCAAGAACCTCGAGCTCACCGTCGGTTACAGCCACCCTGTGATCGTCGAGCCCCCTCAGGGCATCACCTTCGAGGTGCCCGAGCCTACCAAGGTCGTCATCAGGGGCATCGACAAGCAACTCGTGGGCCAGACCGCGGCCAACCTGCGCTCGATTCGCAAGCCCAGCGCCTACCACGAGAAGGGCATCTACTACGCCGACGAGCCCATCAAGCTCAAGCCCGGCAAGACCGGCACCAAGTAAGGAGGATGAGCCATGTCCAAACTCTCTTCTGCTGATCGCCGCAAATTCCGCGTGCGCAATGCGGTCAAGGCTTCGGGACGGCTCCGCCTGTCGGTCTTCCGCAGCCTAAAGCACATCTACGCCCAGATCATCGACGACTCCAAGGGCGTGACGCTGGCCGCGGCCTCGAGCAAGGCCTTGGGCCTGTCGGGCAACAAGACCGAAGTCGCCAGGAAGGTTGGTGAGGCCATCGCCAAGGCCGCCAAGGAAAAAGGCATCACCCAGGTGGTCTTCGACCGGGGGGCCTACAAGTACCACGGGCGCGTCAAGGCCTTGGCCGACGGAGCCCGCGAGGGCGGATTGGAATTCTAGAAGCCTCCGAAGGAGCAAAGAATGCCCGAGACCGATTTCGAAGAAAAGATGATCGTGGTGCGCCGCACCGCTAAAACCTACCAGGGTGGCCGCCGCTTCCGCTTTGGGGCGCTGGTCGTGGTGGGGGACCGCCAGGGCCGGGTGGGCCTGGGCCTGGGCAAGGCCAAGGAAGTGCCCATCGCTGTGCAGAAGGCGCAGAACTACGCTCGCCGCTCGCTGGTCGAGGTGCCCCTGCAAGGCGGCACCATCCCCCACGAAATCCAGGTGACCCACGGCTCCTCGACCATCCTGCTGCGTCCGGCGGCTCCCGGTACCGGCGTGATCGCGGGCATGGTGCCCCGCGCCATCCTCGAGCTCGCCGGTGTCACCGACGTGCTCACCAAGGAGCTGGGCTCGCGCAACCCCGTCAACATCGCCTACGCCACCATGGAGGCGCTGCGCCAGCTGCAGACTTGGGAGGATGTCAAGCGCCTGCGCAAGGAGGAGGTGGCCTGATGGCGATCCGCGTCAAGCTGACCAAGAGCCCCATCGGTTACCCTAAGGACCAGAAAGCCGCCCTCAAGGCCCTGGGCCTGACCAAGATGCACCGTGTGCGCGAGCTGGCCGACAACCCCGCCATCCGCGGCCAGATCGCCAAGGTGGCCCACCTGGTGACCATCGTGGAGGATAAATAATGAAGCTATCCGACCTGCGCCCTAACGAAGGGGCCAACAAGCGCAAGAAGCGCGTGGGGCGTGGCCCCGGCTCGGGCCACGGCAAGACCGCCGGGCGCGGCCACAAAGGCCAGAAGTCCCGCTCGGGCGGCCTCAAAAACCCCAACCGCTTCGAGGGTGGGCGCTCGACCTTGCTCATGCGCTTGCCCAAGCGCGGCATGAGCGGCCAGGTACCCGGCGAGATCAAGCGCGTGGAGTACCAGGTGGTCAACGTCGGCGCCATCGCCAAGGCGTTCACCCAGGGTGAAGTCACCCCCGAGGCCCTGGCCGACGCCGGGTTGGTGCGCCCGGGCTACCCGGTGAAGGTGCTCGCCAACGGCGAGATCGGCACCGCCTTGAAGGTGACGGCCCACAAGTTCTCCGCTGCCGCAGCCCAGAAGATCAAGGCCGCCGGCGGCGAGGCCATTGCCCTCGAGGGCAGCGGCGAGGGAGCCTAATATGCTCCGGGCTTTTCGGGATGCCCTCTTCATCCCCGAGCTTCGCGCCCGGATCATCTTCACCTTGATGGTGCTGGCGGCCTACCGCCTGTGCGCCTTCATCCCCACCCCCGGCGTGGACTACACCAAGATCAAGGAGTACCTGGGCACCCAGGCCGGGGGGGCACTGGGCATCATCAACCTCTTCTCGGGCTCCAACTTCGAGCAGTTCTCCATCTTCGCGTTGGGCATCATGCCCTACATCACCGCCTCGATCATCATGAACCTGCTGGTCACGGTGGTGCCGGCGCTCGAGAAGCTGCAAAAAGAAGGCGAAGAAGGCCGCCGCATCATCAACCGCTACACCCGCTACGCGGGCGTGGCGCTGGGGGGTGTGCAGGCGCTGTTCCTCTCTACCGCTTTCCTCTCCTCCAACAACGGACAGTTTTTGCTTCCAGGCTGGGAGCCGGGCTTCTTCTTCCACTTCATCGTGGTGGTGACCCAGGTCGCGGGGATCGCGCTGGTGCTGTGGATGGCCGAGCGCATCACCGAATACGGGGTGGGCAACGGTACCAGCATGATCATCTTCGCCGGGATCGTGGCCGGGTGGCCGCTGCGCATCGCTCAAACCGCCGGTTTGGTGGGGGCGGGGCAGGCTAATCTGGTCGCGCTGCTCTTCTTCATCGCCTTCCTGGTGATCGCTTTCGCCTTCATGGCCACCATCACCCAGGCCGAGCGCCGCATCCCCGTGCAGTACGCCCGCAAGCAGGTGGGGCGGCGGGTGTACGGCGGGCAGGCCACCTACATCCCGGTCAAGGTCAACGCGGCGGGGGTCATCCCTATCGTCTTCGCCGCTGCGCTCTTGCAGGTGCCCATCTTCATCGCCGGTTCGCTGACCCAGAGCCAGGTAGCCCAGTCCGTCGCTCACTTCTTCAACCCCTCCAACCTCTCCGGGCTCATCATCGAGGTGCTGTTGGTCTTCGGCTTTACCTACATCTACACCGCCGTGCAGTTCGACCCCCGGCGCATCGCCGAGAACCTGCGCGAGTACGGTGGCTTCGTTCCCGGCATTCGGCCGGGAGAGCCTACGGTCAAGTTCCTCGAGCACATCGTATCCCGCCTGACGCTGTGGGGGGCGCTATTCCTGGCAGCGGTGGCGGCGGTTCCCACGCTGGTGCTCAAGGCCACCGGCTTTAGCCTGGTGTCCTTCTCGGGGATCAGCCTGCTGATCGTGGTGGGCGTGGCGCTGGATACCCTGCGCCAGATCGAGTCGCAGCTCATGCTGCGCAATTACGAAGGTTTCTTGTCCAAAGGCCGCATCCGCGGTCGCACCGGCACACGCTTCTGAGCCCCCTCACGGCGGGCTCGCCGCAAACTTGACCGGCGTAGCGCCGTGAGAACACCGGAGGCCACTAAAGGGATACTCACTATGGGCGAAGCGGTTATCTTCCTAGGACCGCCTGGGGCCGGAAAAGGCACCCAGGCCAAACGTCTGGCGGCTGAGCGGGGTTACCGCCAGCTTTCCACCGGCGACATCCTGCGCAGCCACATTGCCCGTGGCACCGAGCTGGGGCAGAAGGTCAAGCCGATCCTGGACCGGGGCGACCTGGTGCCCGACGAGCTGATCCTCGAGCTGGTAAAGGAAGAGATCGCCGCCATGCCCACACCCCGGATCATCTTCGACGGCTTCCCGCGCACCCATGCTCAGGCCGAGGCTCTGGACCGCCTGCTGGAGGAGCTGGGGGTCGAACTGCGGGGCGTGCTCCTGGTGGACGTGCCGCGTGAGGAGCTCATTCAGCGGCTGCTGGGGCGCGCCCAGGCCGAGGGCCGCTCCGACGATAACGAGGAGACCATCCGCAAGCGCCTGGCCGTCTACGCGGAGAAGACCCAACCCCTGGTGGACTACTACGCCCGTACCGGCAACCTCAAGGCCATCGACGGCCTGGGCTCCATGGACGAGGTCTACAGCCGCATCCAGTCGGCCCTGAACCACGATTTGCACTGAAGGAGACACGTGGCGATCGTTATCAAAAGCCCCTGGGAACTCGAGCGCATGGCCGAGACTGGCCGCTTGCACACCGAGATCTTCGCCGAACTCGAGCCCCTGATCCGGCCCGGCGTGAGCACGCTCGAGCTCGAGCACTTCGTGGCCAGGGCCATCAAGGCCCGCGGCGGCGTGGCCCCCCAGATGGGCTACCAGGGCTCCTACCCCTTCGCTACCTGCATGTCGCTCAACGAGGTGGTGGTGCACGGTTTCCCCGACAAGCGCCTGCTGAAGGAGGGGGACGTGCTGAAGGTGGACTTCGCCTTTACCTACCAGGGCTTCACCACCGACATGGCCCGCACCTACGCCATCGGCAAGGTCTCGCCCGAGGCCGAGAAGCTCATCCGGGTCACCGAGGAGGCCTTCTGGGCGGGGCTGGAGGCCATGAAGGTGGGCAACCGCATCGGCGACGTGGCCGCCGTCGTGCAGGAGTTCATCGAGGGGCACGGCCTGTGGGTGGTGCGCGAGATGGTGGGGCACGGGGTGGGTCGCTCGATGCACGAAGACCCCCAGGTGCCCAACTTTGGCAAGGCCGGGCAGGGCCCCAAGCTGCGTCCGGGCATGACCCTGGCGTTTGAGCCAATGGTTACGCTTTTCCCCGCCAAGGTGGTAATATTGGAGGATGGTTGGACGGCCAGCGCGGGCAAGGGTAACCTGGCCGCCCACTACGAAAACACGGTAGCGATCACCGAAGCCGGCCCAAGACTCCTCACCGGGAGTCCGAGGTCGGTTGCGGTGCGCTAAAGAGCGAGGGGAAGGAGAAGCGCTTGGCGAAGGACAAAGACACGATTCGGATGGAAGGGGTTATCTCAGAGGCCCTGCCCAACACCACCTTTAGGGTTCAGCTCGACAGCGGCCCCGAAATCCTGTGCTACATCTCGGGCAAGATGCGCATGAACTACATCCGCATCCTGCCGGGCGACCGGGTGGTGGTGGAGGTCACCCCCTATGACCCGAGCCGGGGCAGAATCGTCTACAGGAAGTAGCTTGCGAAGGAGACAGGCATGAAGGTCAGAGCATCGGTCAAGAAGATCTGCGACAAGTGCAAGATCGTGAAGCGTCACGGTCGGGTATTCGTGATCTGTGAAGAACCCAAGCACAAACAGCGGCAAGGATAAAGGAGAGAGGAATGGCTCGTATTGCAGGCGTCGAAATCCCCCGCAACAAGCGCGTGGACATCGCCCTCACCTATATCTACGGGGTGGGTCCGTACCGGGCTAAGGAGGCCCTCGAGGCCACCCAGGTAGACCCCTCGGTGCGGGTAAAGGACCTCAGCGAAGCCGAGGTGGCCAAGCTGCGGGAGTACATCGAGAACAACTACAAGACCGAGGGCGAGTTGCGCGCTGAGGTGGCGGCCAATATCAAGCGCCTGATGGACATCGGCTGCTACCGTGGCCTGCGCCACCGCCGTGGCCTGCCCGTGCGTGGTCAGCGCACCCGCACCAACGCCCGCACCCGCAAGGGCCCGCGCAAGACCGTGGCCGGCAAGAAGAAGGCCCCCCGCAAGTAGACGTCAGGGCTTCTGAGATCCGTTTTGGGTTTTGGGAGCGAGGCAACTGGGAAGTACAAAGCTGGAATGAAGTCCCACTTTGGGCCAGCAGAGACTCCTGACTAGCGTTGAGCCCCCGGTTTTGGGGTTTCCGCTTAGAGCGCGACCCGGCGCACCCAAGTCGCAACAGCCTCCGGCGGAACGAAGCTTCGCTCAACGTGGGTGCAACCGAGGAGAGTATGGCCGCACCGAAGAAGGCAAGCAAGAAGAAAGTCAAGCGTCATGTGACCAGTGGGCGGGCGTTCATCCACGCCTCCTACAACAACACCATCGTTACCATCACCGACGCCGACGGCAACCCCGTGACCTGGTCGTCGGGTGGGGTGATCGGCTATAAGGGCAGCCGCAAGGGCACCCCCTACGCCGCCCAGCTCGCGGCCATGGACGCCGCCAAGAAGGCCCAGGGCTTTGGCATGACCAGCGTGGATGTGGTGGTGCGGGGCACCGGCGCGGGCCGCGAGCAGGCCATCCGCGCCCTGCAGGCTTCGGGGATTCAGGTTCGCTCCATCGTCGACGACACCCCCACCCCCCACAACGGCTGCCGTCCGCGCAAGAAATTCCGCAAGATCGCCTAAGGAGTGATTGAACGATGGGTCGTTACGCAGGTCCTGTTGTCAAAATCGCCCGTCGGCTGGGCATCAACGTAGCCGAGACCGAGAAGGTCCAGAAGTACCTCGACCGCCGCCCCTACTCGCCCGGTCAGCACGGGCAGAAGAAAACCCGCCGCCCCTCCGACTACGCCGTGCGTCTGCGTGAGAAGCAGAAGCTGCGCTTTATCTATGAGGTGGGCGAGCGGCAGTTCCGCAACCTCTTCGAGGAGGCCAGCCGCAAGAAGGGCGTGACCGGCACAGTTTTCCTCCAGCTCCTCGAGTCCCGCCTGGACAACGTGGTCTTCCGCTTAGGTATCGCCTCCACCCGCCGCCAGGCCCGCCAGTTCGTGCGCCACGGCCACATCCTGGTCAACGGTCAGAAGGTGGACCTGCCCGGCTACCGCCTCAAGCAGGGCGACGAGATCGCCGTGAGCGAGAGGGGTAAGAAGCTGGCCTTCATCCAGGCCAACGTCGAGCGCTTCAAGGGCCGCAAGTCCTTCCCCTGGTTGGAGTTCAACCCCGATACCATGAAGGGCCGCTTCCTGCGGGTGCCCGAGCGTGAGGCCCTATCCATCCCGGTCAACGAGCAGCTCGTGATCGAGTTCTACTCGAGGTAGCCGATAGCCGCGCTATCCGCGCCTCCCAAGGAGGTCTGATCTTGGAAAGCACAAAGACCAAGGCTCCGGTGTTCAACGCCCGGATCGAGGGGAATTACGGCGAGTTCGTGCTCGAGCCCCTGGAACGGGGTTTTGGCGTGACCATCGGCAACCCGCTGCGCCGCATTCTGCTGTCTTCGATTCCCGGCACCGCCGTGACCAGCGTCTACATTGAGGACGTTCTACACGAGTTCTCCACCATCAACGGGGTCAAAGAAGACGTCGTACAGATCATCCTCAACCTCAAGGAGCTGGTGGTTAAGTTCCACGCCCCCGGCACCAAGACCCTCACCCTGCGCGCCCAGGGCCCTAAGGAGGTCTACGCCCGCGACCTCGAGGTGCCCTCCGACGCCGAGATCATCAACCCCGACCTCTACATCGCCACGCTGAGCGCTGGGGCCAAGTTGGTGCTGGAAGTGCGGGTGGACGAGGGGGTGGGCTATGTGCCCGCCGAGCGCCACGGCATCAAGGACCGCATCTCCTCGATCCCCGTGGACGCGCACTACTCCCCCGTCAAGCGCGTGGCTTACCAGGTCGAAGACACCCGTCTGGGACAGCGTACCGACCTGGACAAGCTCACCCTGCGGGTGTGGACCGATGGCTCGGTTTCCCCCATGGAGGTGCTCCAGCAGGCAGTGGGGATTCTGCGCGATCAGCTCAGCTTCTTCGACCAGTCCCCGGTGATCAGGGCCCAGGAGAAGCCGGCGGCCTCGCTGAGCGCTTCTGCCTTCACCACCCCTTCCCGCGAGGCCGGCAGCCCCAGCAAACCCGCCGTGCCCTCCACCGGTTTGACCCTCGACGAGCTGGGCCTCACCACCCGTGTGCTGCACAACCTCAAGGAAGAAGGCATCGAGTCGGTGGAGAGCCTGCTGGCCCTGTCCGAACGCGAACTCAAGAAAGTGCCCGGCATCGGTGAGCGCAGCCTCGAAGAGATCAAGGCTGTGCTGATGCAGCATGGGCTGGATCTCAGAGAGTAGGAGTTTAGAACATGCGCCACCTCAAGTCTGGACGAAAGTTGAACCGCAGCTCGTCGCACCGCGTGGCCCTGGCCCGCAACCAGGCCAAGGCGCTGCTCGAGCACGGTCGCATCACCACCACCATCCCCAAGGCCAAGGAGCTCGTCGGCTTCGTGGATAGCCTGATCAACACCGCCAAGAAGGCCCCCACCCTCAGCGTGCCCGAGGGCGTGCGCTTCACCAAGCCCCTCGACAAGGATGGCAAGCCCCGTCCCCTAAAGGAAGGCGAGCGCATGGCCACCCCCGAGGAGCTCAAGGCCGTCTCGCAACGCAACCACTTGCGCCGCCTGCTGCTGCGCGACCTGCACGACCCCAAGCTCGTGCGCAAGCTCTTCGACGAGATCGCCCCCAAGTACGCCTCCCGTCCGGGCGGCTACACCCGCGTGCTCAAGCTGGCCGAGCGTCGCCGGGGCGACGGCACCCAGCTCGCGCTCGTCGAGCTGGTGGACTGATCTGCCCAGTGCCTAAGCCCCCCACGAGAAGCTTCGCGTTTCCATTGGCATGCGGACGAACGCTTCTTGTGGGGGCCCCAGGTGAGGGAAAACAAGCCAAGGGCACTTCCGAACGCCGAAGGCCAAAAACCTTTGGCGTTTTTTCGCGAAGGTGAAAGCGTGTTGCTGCTGCGTCCTGGGACCCTGAATTTTCCCCTTTCCCCCGCCGAAGTTTGGGGCCGAGAAGGGGAGTTGGTGCTCGAGGTCGGCCACGGCGATGGCCGCTTCACCGCCGAGATCGCCCGACGCCACCCGCAGTGGAACATCCTGGGCGTGGAGATCTCGGCGGCCAGCGTGGCCCGCGCCCTCAAGCGGCTGCGGCGGGAGAACATCGCCAGCGTGCGACTGTATCACGGCCAGGCGAGCTTTGCCCTGCGCAACCTCGTTCCCCTGCGCGGCCTGAGCCGAGTCTACGTCAACTTCCCCGACCCCTGGCCCAAGGCCAAGCACGAGGAGAACCGCCTGCTGCAACGCTCCTTCTTCCGCCGCCTCTCCACCCGGCTCGCGGAGGGTGGCACCTTGCTGCTGACCACCGACCACGAGGAATACTGGAAATTTGCCCAGGCCGAAGCCCGTGCCAGCGGCCTCTTCGCCGTCGAGACCCCGCCCCCGCCCGAACACCATTTGCAGACCAAGTACGCCCTGAAGTGGAAGGAACAGGGCCGCAGCTTCTACCACGCGGTCTTCACCAAGACCGGCGAAGACCCCGAACCCTGGCCCCTGCTCGAGAGGTTTGAAATGGCCCACGCCCTGATGGAGGGCACCCTGCCCGAACTCACGTCCTTCGACAAACAGGTCATCCGCTTCGACGGCGGCACGGCGGTGCTGCTGGAGGCCGCACGCGAGCTCGGCGGCGGTTACCTCTTCCTCACCCACCTCGAGGAGGAAGATCTCACCCAGGATGTGCTGCTCGAGGCCCGCCCCAGCACCCACGGGCTATACGTGGGCATCAGCCGCTTCGGGGCCCCGCTGGTGACCAAGGGCGTGCAGCAGGCGGTGGCCTGGCTGGTAGGCTGGCTCGAGGGACAGGGACTGAAGGCGCTTCAGCGGTCGTATTAGTGCCCTTGGCGATCGATCATCGACCCCTTCAGCGCCCCTGCCAGGCGTTCCAGGGCCTCCTGCAGCAGGGGTCGGCTGGTGGCGAAGTTGAGCCGCAGATAACCTTTGAATCCCTCCCCGAAGATCACGCCGTCGTTGAGGGCCACCCTGGCCTGCTCGAGTGCGAATTTGTGAGGGTCCTCCAGGCCCAGCGCCCGGAAGTCCAGCCAGGCGAGGTAGGTGGCCTGGGGCGGGACGTACCTCACCTCGGGTAGCCTCTCGGCCAGGAAGCGGCTCAGGAAGTCGCGGTTGGCCTTGAGGTAGGCCAGCGTTTCCTGGAGCCAGGGCTGGCCGTGTTGCAAGGCCGCCAACCAGGCCGCCATCGACAGCACGTTGGGGTGTCCCCCTACGCCCTTGCTGACGCTCTGCATGCGCTCTAAGATCGCCTTGTTGTGACTGATGGCCACTCCGCCCCCCAGCCCGGCGGTGTTGAAGGCTTTGCAGGGGCCGGTGAGGGTGACGGTGCGCTGGGCGATTTCCTCGGAGAGGGAGGCGAAGGGGACGTGCTCTCCCTCGTAGATCAGGTCGGCCCACAGCTCGTCTACCATCACCCACAGGCGGTGCTCGAGGGCGAACTCGGCCAGTTGCTCCAGCTCGCCGCGGGTGAACACCCGTCCGGTGGGGTTTTGCGGGTTGCACAGCATCAGCAAACGGGTAGCCGGAGTGACCAGGCTCTTTAGCTGCTCGAAGTCGATTTCCCACCCCGAAGGGCCTGGCTGCATGGGGTTGGCTTTAGTCACCCGCCCGTAGTCGCTCAGCGCCAGCAGGAAGGGGTGATAGACCGGTACCTGGGTGATCGCCTCCTCGCCCACGCTGCTCAGGGCCAGTACGCTGGCGTAGATGCCCGGCACCACGCTGCTGGTGAGCCACAGGTTCTCCCGCTGCAAACCCTTGAGGCCCATGCGCTCCTGTTTGGCGATGATCGCATCGAGCAACTCGGGATCGCCCGCGCCTTGCGGGTAGCCGATGCGCTTGGAAAGCCTGGCCCCAATGGCCTGCACGATGGGCTCGGCGATGGGATAATCCATGTCGGCCACCCACAGGGGCAGCACGTCTTGAGGAAAAAGGCTCCACTTGACCGAGTGGGAGCCCCTGACCTCCTCGAGCTTGAGCTGGTCGAAGGGGTGCGGCATGGGGATAGCTTATCGGAAGTTCTTGACCCAAAACACCATCGGTTTGAGGCTTTCCTGGGCCTCATCGAGGTCCTGCCAGCTGAAGTGGGCGAGGAGGTCGGGGCGCTTGCGGTAGCCCTGGCGCTCCCAGAAGGCGTCGAGCGGGCGGTAGTCGGCGGGGCGGCGGGGATGGTCGGCGGGGCGCAGCACCGCGCAAAAGGTGGTGTTGGCGTAACCCAGCGCCCTGGCCCTGGCCTCGCGCTGCCTGAAGAACTCCACCCCTAAGCCCCGGCCCCGATAGGGGCGCTCGAGCACGCTCTCCCCGAAGTAGTACCACTCGGCGGGCTCGAGCCCGGCCTGGCGGAAGGGCTCTTGGAACTCCGCTTCGGCCTGTGAGAGGGGCAGGGCGGTGGAAGCCCCCACCACCCGGCCATCGTCCTGCACGACGATGAGGGTGCTCTGGGGGAGGTGGAGGAACTTCTCGAGGTAGCGCCGCTCATACTCGAGGCTCCCCTGGTAGAGGTAGGGGAACTCGCGGAACACCTCGATGCGCAGCCGTGCCAGCTCGGGGATAAAGGCTTCGACCTCGTTTGCGCTGAGTACCAGAAGCTGTAGGCTCATTGGGACACCTGGGCGATCCAGTCCTGGAGGTTGTAGTGGTTGGAGACGCGGGCGATTTTGCCGCTCTCGAACTCGAAGAAGGCTCCCACCCGTAGGGTGTACCTCTGGCCGCGGGCCGGGGGGAGATCGCCGTCGGTCTGGAGGTATTCTCCCTCTAGCATGAACTCGGCGGCGGCGCGGCTGCCATCGGCACTCACCATGACCATCAGGTCGTAAACCCGTTCGCGGTAGCAGCGGTTCATGCGCTCGAGGAAAGCCCGGAAGGCCTCCTTGCCCCGCTCGACAGGCCCCTGGCTGATCTCGTGGACCACGTTGTCGCTGAGGAGCTGGAGGAAGCCCTCGACGTCGCGGGCGTTGAAGCGGTCGTAGTACATGCGCAGCAGCGTCTCGGCAGGAGTGTGGTTCACGGGAGTAGTTTATCTGGGTCAACGCGTTTTGCTCCCGTATTCTGAGGGCTGAGGAGGAAAACATGCTAACACTCATCGGCATTGCCCTGCTCATCCTCGGGATCGTTTTGCTGGTTCAACCTGGGCGGCGCAGCCTGGGCGGCGTGGTCGCTATCGTGGGCCTGGTAGCCGCCGTGCTGTCGCAGAGCTTCGTGGTGATCCCCGCCGGGCACGTGGGGGTGGTGTTCAACATCTTCGGCGGGGTGCAGCCCACCCCGCTGGGCGAGGGCTTTCGCATCGTGATTCCCGGCATCCAGAGCGTGGTGCTCTACGACGCACGGCTCAAAGAGGTGACGCTGGCGATGCCCACCCCCGGCACGCGGCAACCCGGTCCCAGCGAGGAGGCCATCACCGCCCGCAGCAAGGAAGGCTTAGAGATCGGGGTAGACGTGACCGTGCAGTACCGCATCAAGCGCGGCGAGGCGGCGCTTTTGCATCAAAATGTGGGGCCGGGCTACGTCGATACCCTGGTGGTGCCCCAGATTCGCAGCAAGGTGCGCGACGCGGTGGGCCTGTTCAACGCCGCTGACCTCATCAGTACCCAACGCACCCAGCTCGAGGCCGCCGTCACCCGCGAGCTCTCCGAGGACCTGGGCGCCCAGCACGTCGAGCTGGTCTCGGTCTTGCTACGCCGCATCGACATTCCCCAGTCGGTGGCCAAGGTCATCGAGGAGAAGCAGACCGCCGAGCAGCAGGTCCAGGTCGCGGAGAATCGCCGCCGCCAGGCTGAGATCGACGCTCAGCGGGCGGTGGTTCAGGCCAAGGGCGAGCGCGACGCGGCCATCTTAAAGGCCGAAGGCGAAGCGCGGGCCATCCAGTTGCGTGGGGAGGCCCTGCGCCGCTCCCCCGAGGTCATCCAGCTCACCGTGGCCGAGAAGCTCGCGCCTGGCATCAACACTGTGCTGCTGCCCGCCGATGGCAACTACCTGCTCGACTTGCGGAACCTGCAAACGCTCAACCAGACGGCTCCGACGCGGTGAGGTGGGTTGGTGGCCGATGGCCGGGCGTCAGTCGTATGCCAGACGCAAAACGCTTTGACGGATGGTGGCTTACCGCTTCCTGCCTCCGGCTTGTGCGCAATGTGAGGGAGTGTACTTGTGATCCCTTGGGGCTAAGGCGGTAAACTGGGCACGCAGGTTTCGACCTAAAGCTTCTGCTTGCGCAAGGAGGAATTCCTCATGCTCAGATCTTTCATTCACGCTCGAGCGTTGTGGGTGAGCTTGCTGGCCTTCGGGCTGATGAGCGCTCAGGCCCAGGTGACCATCACCTATTGGCAGTACGACTTCAAGAGCAAGATCGAGGCCATCGACGAACTGATCAAGCGCTTCGAGGCGGCCAATCCGGGCATCAAGGTCGTGCATCAGACTTTCCCCTACGACGCCTACCAGCAGAAGGTGGGTTCTTCCATCCCAGCAGGACAGGGCCCCGACGTGGTCAACCTCTTCTACGGTTGGCTGCCCACCTGGGTCAAAGCGGGTTACCTGGTTCCGCTGCCGGAGAGCCTGATCAACCCCAAGCAGATCGACAGCGAATTTGTCAGCATGGCCCAGAGCGCCAAGATCGACGGTAAGTACTACGGTTTGCCCACCGCGGTGCGCAGCCTGGCGCTGTTTTACAACAAGGACCTCTTCCAGCAAGCGGGCATCGGCAAGCCCCCTAAAACCTGGGCCGAGTTCATCGAGGCCGGCAAGAAGCTCACCGTCAAGCAGGGCGACCGCTACACCCAGATCGGCTATGGCATCTCCCCGGACGGGCAGGACCACCACCTCGTGCGCGAGGTGCTGCTGCGCCAGATGGGCGGGCGGCCCTATTCCGACGACGGGCGCAAGGTGCTCTTTGGGGGGCCTGAGGGGCTCAAGGCCTTCACCATGTACACCGACTGGGTCAAGAAGCATGGCATCGGCATTCCCAACTTCTTCCCCGGCAACAACGGCTACCGCGACGGTTTCATCGCCGGCAAGATCGGCATGATCATCGATGGTTCCTTTGCCATCGGCACCATCCGCAGCGGGGCCAAGTTCAACTGGGGCGTGGCCGAGCTGCCGCTGGAGAAGGCCGGGGGGCGCAAGGCCAACTTCGGCTCCTTTTGGCTCCACGGCATCACCCCGCTGGCCAAGGGGCCTAAGCTCGAGGCCAGCGTCAAGTTCCTCAACTTCATCACCTCGGCGGAGGCGCAGCGCTACTGGTTGGAGAAGGTGGGCGAGCTTCCCGCCCGCAAGGAGCTGATCAAAGACCCCAAGCTCTCGCTCGACCCCGTCTACGGGCCCTTCATCCTCAGCCTCTCCTATGCCAAGGCTACTCCCTTCGTGGACGAAGCCGCCCAGCGCACGGTGATCGTCAACGCCATCAACCGGGTGCTCCTGCAGAACATGGACCCCGCGCAGTCGTGGAAGATGGCGGCGGAAGAGGAACAGAAGATCCTCGACGGTTTCTACAAGTAGAGCAGGGTTGAGGGGAACGGGGTCGGAGGCCCCGTTCCCCTGCATCCCGAAGCCTTCCTATGAAGCGATTCCAGCTCAGTCTGGCTGCCCGCGAAGCCCTGTGGGCTTATACCTTCCTGCTCATCCCGCTGGCCTTCTTCCTCTTCATCCGTATCTGGCCTGCCTTCCAGGCGTTGTGGCTGTCGCTGTACGACTGGAACGCCGACCCCAGCAAGCGGGTTTTTGTGGGGCTCGAGCACTACGCCCAGATGGCCCAGGATCCCCTCCTTGCCCGCTCGCTGCGCAACACCCTGCTCTACACCCTCATCGGGGTGCCGGCTCAGTTGGTATTGGGGCTGGGCATCGCCCTGCTGCTCAACGCCGTGACCCGCGAGCGGCTGCGCGACGTGTTCCGCGCCATCTACTTCGCACCCTATGTGACCCCGGCGGTGGCGGTGGCTTGGGTGTTTAGCTGGATGCTCTCGGCCAACTTCGGCGTGGTCAACGAACTGCTGCGGCTGCTTGGGCTCCCGGCGCAGGACTTTTTGCGCAACCCCAGCCTGGCCCTGCCCACCGTGACGGCGGTGGTGGTCTGGCAGAACCTGGGTTTTCAGGTGGTGCTGTTCCTGGCAGGCTTGCAGAACATCCCCCGCGACTACTACGAAGCCGCCCGCATCGACGGGGCCGATGATTGGCGGCTTTTCCGCCACATCACGCTGCCGCTCTTGAACCCGGTGATGGTGTTCTCGGCGGTGATCGGCACCATCGGCTTCCTGCAACTGTTTACCCAGGTGGTCAACCTCAGTTTCACCGATCAGGGCGGGCCCCTCCACAGCACGCTCACGGTGGCGTTGTACATCTACCAGCAGGCTTTTGGGCGCTTCGACTTGGGCTACGCAGCGGCCATCACGGTGCTGCTGTTTGGGATCATCCTGCTCATTACCTTGGTCCAACTGCGGCTGCTGTCGCGGAGGGTGGAGTACTGATGTTCGCCACCACCAGCCCGGCAGGCGGCCAGGTAGGGGAGGGGAAAGGGCCGGCGCGGGGTACCCGAGATGAATAAACGCCTTTCCTCCTTCTTCGTCTACACCCTGCTGACGCTGGGTGCTCTGGCCATGGTCTTTCCCTTCGTCTGGATGATCCTGACCTCGCTCAAGAGTTTCCAGGAGCTCTTCGAGCTGCGCTGGCTACCGCGGGAGCCGACGCTCGAGAACTACCGCGAGGTGCTCTTTGGCACCCAGTTCCCCCGCTGGTTCCTCAACAGCTTGGTCGTAGCGAGCCTCACCACCGTCTCGGTGTTGTTCTTCGACAGCCTGGTGGGTTACACCCTGGCCAAGCTGCGCTTCCCCGGCAAGAACCTGATCTTCGTGACGATCCTGGCCACGCTGATGGTGCCCACCGAGATGCTCATCATCCCCTGGTACGTCATGAGCGTGGACTACGGCTGGGTCAACACCTTCTGGGGCATCCTGTTCCCCGGCCTCCTCAGCGCCTTCGGCGTCTTCCTCATGCGCCAGTTCTTCGAGTCGCTGCCCAGCGACCTGCTCGACGCGGGCCGCATCGACGGCCTGAGCGAGTTCGGGGTGTTCTGGCGGGTGGCCTTCCCGCTGGTGCGCCCGGCGCTGGCGGCGCTGGGTATCTTCACCTTTTTGGGCAACTGGAACGCCTTCTTGTGGCCGCTGGTGATCATCCAGACCCCCGAAATGCGCACCCTGCCCGTGGGCGTGGCGCTCTTCTCGGGCGAGGCGGGTACCGCTTGGCACCTGATCATGGCGGCCAGCAGCCTCGCGGTGATCCCGGTGCTCATCGTGTTCTTCATCTTCCAGCGCCAGATCATCGAGGGGGTGGTGCTCACCGGGGTCAAGGGGTAATTCGCGGATAGCCCATAGCCGATAGCTACCACCTACCTCACCAGCTCGATCTCGAACAAATAGGGCCACAGCTTGCCCGTCACGAACAGCCGCTTGCCCTGCTCGTCGTAGGCGATGCCGTTGAGCACGTCGGCCTTGGTGATGAGCATGGCGAGCCTGCTGAGGTCGATCCAGGCCTCCACGTGCCCGTCCTTGGGGTCGATGATGGCGATGCGGTTGGTCTGCCAGACGTTGGCGTAGATGAGGCCCTGGATGTACTCGAGCTCGTTCAGCCGCACCACCGGCTCGCCCCCTGCCGTCACCTTGACGGTGCGGACGGGCTTGAGCGTCTTGGGGTCGAGGAAGAACAGCCGGTCGGTGCCGTCGCTCATGATGAGCTGGTGGCCGTCGTGGGTCAGGCCCCAGCCCTCGGTGGCGTAGCTGAAGGTGCCGGTCTGCTTGAAGGTGGCGAGGTCGTAGATGAAGCCCTTCTTGCTGGTCCAGGTGAGCTGGTAGATCTTGCCCTCGAACAGGGTGATGCCCTCCCCAAAGTACTCCGAGGGGAGGGGCTGGCGCTGGAGCACCTTGCCGGTCTGGAGGTCCACCTTGCGGATCTCTGAGCGCCCGTTGAGCCCGGTTCCCTCGTAGAGGAAGCCATCGTGGTAGATGAGCCCCTGGGTGAAGGCGGTGGGGTCGTGGGGATACATCTTGAGTAGCTTGAAGCCGTAGACGGGAACCGAGCCGTTGCCCTCGTGGGCCGTCACGGAGGCCGAAGCCCCCAGCAGCAGGGTCAGACAGACGAACAGGATCAGGCGGCGCATGGCTACAGCATAGGGACCAAAGATGAACGCAGGCTTTGTTGTATGGCCTCCACGCTCTGGGTGGCATCCAGCACCACGAAGCGCTCGGGCTCGAGGCGGGCGAGCTCGAGGTAGCCCTGCCGCAGGCGATGGTGGAACGCTAAGGGCTCGCGCTCGAGGCGGTCGCGACTGTCGAAGCGCCGCAGCCCCACCTCGGGCGGTAGGTCGAGCAAAAAGGTGCGGTGGGGCTTGAGCCCGCCCGTCGCGCCCTCGGCCACCGCCCGCAGCCACTCCAGCGGCAGCCCGCGCCCGTAGCCCTGGTAGGCCAGCGAGGAGTCGAGGTAGCGGTCGCACAGCACCACCTCGCCGCGCTCGAGGGCCGGGCGCAACACCGTGCGCACGTGCTCGGCGCGGTCGGCGGAGTAGAGCAGGTACTCGGCCTCGGGGGTCATGTCGTGGTGGTGCAGCAGCAATCGGCGGATCTCAGCCCCCACCGCGCCGCCGTCGCCGGGCTCGCGGGTGGTGAGCACCGCGCGGCCCTGCGCGCGCAGCCACTTTGCCAGCAGTCGCACCTGCGTGCTCTTGCCCGCACCTTCGGGCCCCTCGAAGCTGATGAACAGCCCCGCCATTCAAAGCCCCGTGGGGTGCTCGAGGAAGACCCAAGGCAGCCCGAACTCGCGCTCGATGCGCTCGGCCAGGGCCTTCACGCCGAAGGTCTCGGTGTCGTAGTGCCCGGCGTAGATGGCGTTCATGCCCAGCTCGAAGGTGGGGTGGAAGTTCTGGTGCTTGGGCTCGCCGGTGATGAGCAACTCGGCCCCGGCGGCCTTGGCCTGGGCCACGTAGTCGGAGGCCGAGCCCGAGATCACCGCCACCCGGGTGACCTCGTTGGGGCCGCCCTGGTGGATGAGGCACTGCATCCCGGTGATCTGGCCCAGTCGGTCGCCGATCTCGGAAAGGGTATGGGGCCGGAACAAGCTGCCGATGAACCCCACCTCGAAGGGCTCGAGGTTTTGCAGCCCCAAAGCCTGGGCGATCACGGCATTGTTGCCCACCTCGGGGTGCACGTCGAGGGGCAGGTGGGAGGCGTAGAGGCTGATGCCCCCCTGGAAGAGGGCCTCGAGGCGCCGCTTGTGGATGCCCACCACCGGCATAGCCCCGCCCCAGAACAGTCCGTGATGCACGATCATGAAGTCCACGCCTTGCTCGCGGGCCTTGTCGATGGTGGCCTGGGCGGCATCTACCGCTGCGCCGACCTTGTGAACCTGCTCGTTCCCTTCGACCTGGAGCCCGTTAAGCGAGGGGTCGCGCATTTGTTGGGTGATCTCCCTGCTCTTGAGAAATTCGTCCAGCCAGCGGACGAGGATGTCGCGGTGCATGGATATAAGTCTACTGCCAGGGGAACGCAAGGCGCCTTGGCACGAGCCCCACGCCTCCCTTTACCCATCCCCTTGAACCCGATACCCGCGCAGTGCAGCCCTCACTTCCTCCACCTCGTTCCAGGGGATCGTCTCGGTGCCGCGCTCGAGGGTGCGCTCGTGCCCCTTGCCCGAGAACAGCAGGGTATCGCCGGATCGGGCGTTTTCGACGGCATGGCGGATGGCTGACCGCCGGTCGCCGATGCATACGTGCCGCCTGGGATCGCCGTGGGCTTGGGCCATGGTTCGCAGGATGGCCCCCAGGTTCTCGCTGCGGTGATCTTCTTCGGTGAAGATGGCGAAGTCGGCCAGTTCGGCGGCCACCTGGCCGATGCCGGTGCGGCGGCTGGGATCTTGGTTGCCCGCCGCTCCGATCACCACCACCAAGCGGCCACGGGTGGTGGGGCGCAGGGTTTTGAGCGCAGCCCTCAGGCTGTCGCCGGTGTGGGCGAAGTCGACGATGACCCGGAAGGGCTCGGCCTGCAGGAGTTGCATCCGGCCAGGAACGCCGGGGAAACTGGCCAGGCCACGCTGCATCTCCTCCACCGAGAGGCCCATCCGTGCGGCGGCGGCCAGGGCGGCCAGGGCGTTTTCGGCGTTGAAGCGCCCCACCATGGGGAGCTGAACCGCGAACGAGCCGATGGGGGAGCACACCTCGAACTCGAGCCCCCCCGCACCCTCCGTCAGTTTCTCGGCCCGCCAGTCGCCCGCCAAGCCGTAGCTCCAGGTGCTGGGCCCGTCGGCCAGGTGGCGGGTCCAGCCGTTGTCGCTGTTCACCACGCGCCACTGTGAGCGCTCGAGCAGCTTCTTCTTCTCGGCGAAGTAGTTCTCCATGCTGCCGTGCAAGTCGAGGTGGTCCTCGAAGAGATTGGTGAAGATACCCACCGCGTACTCCAGCCCGCGCACGCGCTCGAGCGCGATGGCGTGGCTGGAGACCTCGAGCACCGCTTGCCGACACCCAGCCTCCACGAAGCGCCGCAGCACCTCCTGCACCTGCGGGGCTTCGGGGGTGGTGAAGTGGCCGGGGAGGAACAGCTCTTCCGCGCCGATCTTGACGCCCACCGTCGAGAGCCGCCCCACCGGGGACCGCGCCGACTGGAGTAGGTGGTGCAGCAGCACCGCCACGGTGGTCTTGCCCTTGGAGCCGGTCACCCCGGCCAGCTCGAGCTGCCTTGCTGGATAGCCCCACAAAGCCGCGGCCAGGTCGGCTAGGGCGGCCCGATCATGGCTCACTTTGCAGTAGGGGACGGACAGCTTTAGCTCTTTGGTTCCGACCACCGCCACGGCGCCGCGCTCAAGCGCTTGCGGGATGAAGTCGTGCCCGTCCAGCGGCGCTCGACTTTGCAGGGGAACACCCCGGATCGCCACGAACACGAAGCCGGGTTCGACCAGCCTCGAGTCATGGGTCACGCCCCGCACCGGCAGGGTCGGGGCTTCGCGACCCAGCAGGGCGAACAGATCGCGTAAGGTAACCACACCAGCATTGTATTTCCTGGCCTCGAGGCCCGTCTGTCCGGATGTCGCCCGACCCACCAGAGGGCCCCAGTCGTTCGATGGCCACCGGGTAGGCTCAAAGGGAAATCCGACGGCAGGTTGGCCGCGTAGAAGGTCTTGAAGACGGCATGCTGATCTTGGGCGGTCTCAGCAAGGACTCAGGAAATAATCAACATATCTATTTACAAAATGGTACTTAAGGACTAAGCTATGGATCAAGGAGGCGATGAATAAATGCAAAACAGCATCATTGACACCATCGGCTTCCACGCTGGAGAAATCATCCTATACCCCGGAAAGCCGGGCCCCAAGGACAAGCTTTACCGGGTGCGCGAGGGGCTGGTGCGCCTCCAGAGCGTGGACGAAGAGGGCAATGCCCTGACGTTGCGCTTCGCGCGTCCGGGCGAGTACTTTGGCGAGGAAGTGCTTTCGGGCGATGAGCGCAGCTACTTCGCGGAGGCGGTGACCCGCACCCGCATCGACATCGTTTCGCCGGAAGAGCTTACCCCCGAGGAGACCGTGAAGCTGGCTCGGCACCTGGTGAACGCGCTCACCCAGACCTACCGCACCATCCAGCGCCTCTCGGGCCAGCGCCTGAAGAACCGCATCGCCGCCACCTTGCTCGAGCTCTCCAACACCCCCATCGCCTTCCGCGAGAGCAGTGGCCGTGTGGGTGTGCGCGCCACCCACGACGAGATCGCTTCGGCGGTCGGCTCGGTGCGCGAGACCGTGACCAAGGTCATCGGCGAGCTCTCGCGCGAGGGCTACATCAAGTCCGGCTACGGCAAACTGGTGCTCGAGAACATCCGCGGCCTGGAGGACCTGGCCCAGCAGGCTGCATAAACTATCGGCGTGAAGGCATAATGGGCGGCTTTCAGCCGTCCTGTTTTGCCGCCGGGAAGCGAGCGCGGGCGCATCTTGTCAGGAGAAGCGCGCACCTTAGCCGCGAGGAGAGGGGTTGGGGGGGTACTGCGAATTTACGGTATACCAAACCGGAGTCCTTGTGTTATCTTATTCACCATGTTGCGGACCGACGTGACCGTGATCGGAGCTGGGCCGGCAGGACTCTTCGCAGCGTTCTATGTGGGGATGCGCGACCTCACGGTGCGGATCATCGACCCGTTGCCGGAGCCGGGGGGGCAACTCATGGCCCTGTACCCCGAAAAATACATCTACGACATCGCGGGTTTCCCCAAGATTCTCGCCAAGGACCTGGTGAACAACCTCATCCAACAGCTCGAGCCCTTCAAGCCCATCTACACCCTGGGCGAGCGGGCGGAGAAGCTCGAGGAGGTAAACGGCGACTTCCACATCACCACCTCCAGCGGTCACACCTACGCCACCGGCGCGGTGATCATCGCGGCGGGGGTGGGGGCCTTCGAGCCGCGCAAGGTGGGCTGCCCCGGCGAGGCTGAGTTCACGGGAAAGGGGGTTTACTACGCGGTCAAGAGCAAGGCCGAATTCGCCGGCAAGCGCGTGCTGATCGTGGGGGGTGGCGATAGCGCCGCCGACTGGACGCTGGGCCTCAAAGATACCGCCGAGGTCACCCTGATCCACCGCCGCGAGCAATTCCGCGCCCACGCCGCCACCGTCAACCAGATGATCGAGGCTGCCGAGGCGGGGGAGGTCCGTATTCTCACCCCCTACGAACTCAAGGAGATCCGCGGCGATGAGCGGGTACGCGAGGCGGTGATCTTCAACAACGTCAGCAAAGAGGAGACCGTGCTGGGGGTGGACGCGGTGGTCATCCTGGCCGGCTACCTCTCCAAGCTGGGGCCGCTGGCGACGTGGGGCCTCGAGATGGAGGGCAACAAGAAGATCAAAGTGCTCGATTCGACCATGCGCACCAGCCGTCCCGGCATCTTCGCCTGCGGCGACGTGGCGAGCTACAACGGCAAGTTGCCGTTGATCTGCTTGGGCTTTGGTGAGGCCTCCATTGCGGCCAACTACGCCGCCGCCTACGCTCACCCCGAACTCAAGGTCAACCCCGGTCACTCCTCCGAACGCGACGAGGCGCCGACCCCGGCGGCTGCGCACTGATCCTCGTTCCTCGCTGGAGGGCTGAGGTGTACGAGCCAGGCCAGCGCGTGCGCTTGGAGTTCTGGAAGTACCCCCAGGAGCGGCTGCACTACTGGTGGGAGGCCGAGGTGCGCGAGGTGCGCGGGGGGGCGGTGCTGCTGTACATGCCCCTGGGCTTCGAGTTCCACCACGAAAGCAAAGGGCGGGTGCTGCGCGTGGACCACCAGGCTTACGTGGCCTTTTTCGAGGGGCGCTGGTACTCGGGTGGCCCCGACCTCGACGCCGAGGGTAGGGTGCTCGAGTACTACTGGAACATCCAGACTCCCCCCCGCTTCGAGCCCGAGCGCATCTGGCAGTACGACCTTGAACTCGACGTGAAGTGCAGAGCCGACCACCGCTGCCAGGCTTTCGACCTCGAGGAGTTCGCAGCCAAGGCCCCGCTTTATCCGGCGGAGTGGGTGGAGCGGGCCACCCAGGCTGTCGCGGAGGTCGAGCGCCATATGCTGCGGGGGGAATGGCCAGTCCTACCGCCGGGCAGGGCGGGGGAGTGGCTCGAGCGCATCTAGCGCTATGGCCATCGACGACCCGTGCCGATGTAACGCTGCTGTAACGGTGCTTACGCTAGCATCGCCTCGAAGTTCGACAGCCCATGCAATCCAATATGGGGTGTGGGGCTTCGAGGGAAGGCGAGGGGACATCTGGATTTGCGCTTATTGGGCGGGTGCGAGGGGGCAGCGCCACCGTTATTGAGGCCCCTGGTGTTGGGCTAGAAGCCAGCCTTCCCGAAGACGACAACTGCCCTATGCGGCAGTTGTTCGTTTTAGCGAACCGCGAACAGCGCTTGGTAGAACATCCCCTTGAAGAAACCGTGGAAGGCGTAGGGCCAGGTGGCTTGCTGCCGGGCTCCGGTAGGCCAGTTGTGCCAGGCCGGGCCGAGGTAGTAGAGCCAGTGTCCGGCCAGATAGCGGGTGTTGCTCCAGGAAAGCCCCAGGGCCGCGTTGAAATAGCCGCGCAGCCTCGAGGCTGTAAGCAGCAGGTTCTTGACGGGATCTTCCAGGGCCTGGCGGGCCTCGAGTTCGGTGCGTGGGAAGCTGGCATAGGGCCAGGCTGCGAAGCGCTTGAGGCGCCGCTGCTGCTTGAGCGCGTCCTCCCAGGACATCTGGGCCAGACCCAGGGTGCGCGACAGCGGTCCCGCGCTGCCGGTGCTCTCGCTGAGGCTCTCGGCTAGTCCGTCGGCCAGGGAGCGAATTCCCCTCGACAAGCCTAAAGCCTTACCCCCGCCGTACTCCTCGTTGTCCACTATTGCTGCGAGCACCCCCGAGGGGAAATGCAGCCTCTGGGCCGCCTGGCCGATCTCCTGGCGGTAGGGCAGCACGCGCTCCAGGGCCAGCGGCAGGTCTCGGGTGTCGGGGGGCTGGCCCCGCTTGAGCGCTCCGATGGCCTCGAGCCAGCGTCTGGAGGCGGCCAGGGCCTCCTCGGGGCGGCCAAAGGCTGAAGGGCGATTGCGGCTTTGGTTGTAGAACTCCAGGCGCAGTAGGCGGCTCACGGCCCTCGCGCCAGGGTGCCCGGTTAGGATCTGGGCTGAAGCCTTGAGCGAGAGGTACTCCCTCACGATCGCCTCGCGGCGGGAGGGCTCAAGGCCCACCAGGATTTGCCGCAGGGACAGCCGCTGCCAGGGATCACTCAGGGGCAGAGGCCGGCCCTGGCTGAACAGCAACAAGAGGGCCAGCAAAAGCACACCCAGGGCCAGGGCGTGGCGGCTGGGCTGAGCCTGGAGCTCAGTCAGGGAGTGCGCTCTCACGGATAGGGCGCCTACAACTCGTCCTCGAGGGAGTCGAAGACCCCTCGAGCGGGTGTGGGCTGGGTTTCCTCCTGGTTCTCGGGTAAAGATTCAATGGCGGGGTACATCCGCCGCCCGCCACTCTGGCGCTCGAGGGCTTCGCGCATCTCGCGCAGGTCGAGGTAGCGGTCGGCCTGGTTGCGCAGCTCGAGGTCGGTGAGCTCGGGTACGCCCAGCAGGTGGATCTCCTTGCCCATGGCCCGCAGCGCGGAGAAAGTGTGCGCCAACTCGCTGGCTCCGGTGGCCACGATGGCGCGGTCCCAGCGAGGGGCGGTGGTGAGGGCATCGGTGGCCAACAGCGCCTCGAAACGCGGCTCTCCGTGTACCTCCCGGCTGCGCACGGTGTAGCCCATGAAGATGAGGGCGTCGAGGAATTTCTGCTGGCGCTCGTCGTCCGGATCGGTCAGGGGAGCGTAGTAGAAGGCGTTATAGAGGTCATCGGCGGGGCCGAACTGGGCGATCACCCGGCGGTGATCTACGTTCCAACCCAGCCGTTTGGCGGCGTTATACATATACGAACCGTCAATGAAGAGTGCAACTTTCACGAACTCAATCATAACAGGCTCAAGAGGCGATAATGTGGAAGTTGTGCATCACTTGGATGAAGTGCTGTTTTACGCGGGTCGCCTGGAGGAACCCCTGCTGCGCTTGGGTCCGGGAAAAGCCGATCGGGTCGCGCTGTTGTTCAGTGATCCGGAGGGGGTTCGGGCGCTGTGCCGGAGGTTGCCTGCCTATGAACTGAGCTTATTTTCCGGAGCTGTTCAAGGCTTTGTTAGCGCAGGGGGTCGAAGTCTATCTTTTGAACGAATCCGAGCCCCATGCGGTGCGGAGGGCCCTGGCCTATGTCCAAAGCCACAAAACTCAGACGGCGTGCTTGTAGATTGAGCACTATGAGCGTCACTGTCAGAGCTTGGATGCTTCTCGCCACGGGGTTGGCGCTGGGCGTGAGGGTGGTGTTGGGCCAAGCCGTGCCCGCCGAGGGGCCGGGGGTTCCCCGTGTGAACGTGGATTACCGCAGCACGGTGGAGGCCTGGTGGGCCCGCCATCCCCTCAACCCCGACGCGCCGGGCGGGATTCCCATCGGAGGGATTAGACCCTTCGCGCGGGTGCTCGAGCTCACTCCTAAAGATAGCATTCAGGAGGCGATCGACCGCTACGGCGATTCGGGCGTGACCATCAAGTTGCGACCCGGGGTCTACCGGCAGTCCTTTGTGACGCGGGGCTACAGCAACATCCAGATCGTGGCCGACGAGCCCGGCACCGTGCGCATCCAGGGGCGGGCGCTGCTGAGCGGGGGCTACGGAGCCATACCCAAAGGCTCGAAGGACCCGGCCATTAAAAGCTATGTCGAATTCGTCGACTGCATCGTCAAGGACTACGATCCCAACCACGCCCTCTGTCGTCGCACCGCGCAAAACCGCCCCGGCAACATCTACCTCAAGAACCTCACCTTCGACGGCTACGGGGAGATTCCCACCCCCCTTGTCCGCATCGCGGGCATCCGGGACGTGGTGCTCGACAACCTGAGCTTCGTGGGCACGACCTTGAAGCTCGAGCCCGGTGTGCACCACCCCGGCTTGGTTTCGGGTAACGCCCTTATCGATAACGTGTGGATTCGCGGGGGCAGCTTCGAGGGGCCTTCGCCCTACGCCGTCTACCTCGACGGGCTGCACGGTGGCGGGGTAATCAAGGCTAATTTTGCCGCCTCCTTCGGCAGTGGAGGCCTGCTGTTTCTCACCAACGACGACTTCAGCCAGGATCTCGACCAGCCTGCCAACGGCATCCAGAAGCATGAACAGCGTAACGGGCAGTTCATCGTGGCCGATGGCAATACCTTTGCGGGTACCCACACGGCGGTGGGCTTCACTGCCGAGCAGGTGCTGGTGCAGAACAACGAGGTGAAGGGGCGAGTGGAGTGGTTCACCCAGAACGACGGGCGCTGCTCCAACCGCTGGGGAAGCTTCATTTACACCAACGTGGGTCACATCATCCGCAACAACCGGGTCAACTACGCCACCGGTTTTCACCTCATCGACGCCAACACCGCCATAGGCAACTGTGAGAACCGGGCTTTCGGGCAGGTGGGGCGCTACACCCTCGAGGGCAACAAGATCCGCACCCTCGGATCCGGAGGCCTGGTGGGTCTGGTGGGTCCTAAGGAGTTCGTGCAAGGGCCCAACGTGGTACGGGAGAATTGCGTGGGAAAGGAGTGTTATTGAGGGAGGTTGACCCGTGTACCCCTATGATTGATGCAGGAGCCCGGTGCGCCCATGGCTGCCCTCGAGATCACCCCGCTCCATCTCCACCAGGCCGAGGCTTTCTTGGCCTGGCGTGGAGAGGATGAGGTCAGCTACCAGATCGTGCGGGGAGAGGTGGAGTCCCATTTCGTGGGGCAGCGGGTGCTGTGGGTCGCTGTGTTGGGAGAGGCGATGGTGGGGACGGTGCAACTGCTCTTCGACCATCCCGATCCCGATCTGGCCGATGAGCGCAGCGGCTACCTCCAGGCGCTCGAGGTCCGGCCCGCCTACCGCCGCCTGGGCATCGCCAGCGCGCTGTTGCAACGCGTCGAGCAGGAAGCCCGCAGGCGGGGGTTGGAGCGCATTACCCTGATGGTCGAGCCCGACAATACGCCAGCCCTGCGCCTGTACCGTAAGTGGGGCTACCGGCAGTTCAAGCGCTCGGTGTTTGGTTGGAAAGGCGTGATGTACCCCACGCTGTGCCTGGAGAAGGTGTTGCGAGGATGTTGAACGCGGGTTGTACGAAAGCCGCGGGACACCTTGGCCCTAGGCCCTGGGCTCCACCGTCAGGACCACCTTGCCGAATACCTTGCGCTCCTCGAGCCGCCGGTGCCCCTCGGCGGCTTGCTCGAGGGGCAGCACCTCACCCACCACAGGCTTCAGCTTGCCCTCGCAGACGAAGCGGAGGATGGGGAAGAGGCGGCTTTTGGAGGCCATGGTCGAGCCGTAGATGCTGAGCTGGCGGTAGAAGATGTGGGCCATGGGGGTGAGGGCCTCGTAGCCCGACGAAGCTCCGGCCACGGCGATACGCCCGCCCCAGGCGGTTGAGCGCAGGACTTCTTGCCAGAACTCCGCCCCGGTGTGGTCCACCACCGCGTCGGCCCCCTTGCCGCCGGTGAGCTCGCGCACGCGCTTGCTCCAGCCCGCCTCGCGGTAGTTCACGCCCTCGTCGGCGCCCAGGGCGCGGGCGGCCTCGAGCTTGGCCTCGCTGGAGGCGGTGGCGATGACCCTGGCTCCGTGCAGCTTGGCGATCTGGATAGCCGCCACCGAGACCCCCGAGCCTGCTGCCATCACCAACACGTCCTCGCCGGGGCGCACCTGGAGCTTGTCCACCACCATCTGCCAAGCGGTGAGGAAGGTCAGGGGGATGCTGGCGGCCTCCACGAAGCCCAGCCTGGGCGGCATGGGCAGCACGTTGGCCTGTGGGACCACCACCACCTCGGCATAGCCGCCCCAACGGTGCTCACCCAGGATCTGGTAGTGCGGGCAGAGGTTATCCTGCCCGCTCAAACAGCGTTCACAGCGCCCGCAGGAAATGCCGGGGTTGACCACCACCGCTTCGCCGGGCTGCAGGTGTTCCACCCCAGGCCCCACCTCCAGCACGACTCCGGCGATGTCGCAGCCGAGGATGTGCGGCAGGGACAGTTTGGGGCTGGCGGTGCCTTTGCGCACCCATACGTCGAGGTGGTTGAGGGCCACCGCCCGCACTTGCACCGCGACTTGGCCTGCTCCCGCGCGGGGGGGCTCGATCTCGCCGTAACGCAGCACTTCCGGGCCGCCTCGGCTTTCCATCAGGATGGCTCGCATCAGGGGGATTATATCGGCTACAGTACGACGCGGGTCCCGGCCTGCCCGCTCCTCACGCCCTGCAAAACGCCCCGCTCGCCCCGGGCGATCGCGGCCCAGGGGGCGCCTTGGTCCAGGGCACCCAGCGCGGCTTCTACTTTGGGGATCATGCCGCCGGAGACGATGCCCTGAGCGATGAGCTCTCGCACCTCGCCTCGAGTGAGCCGGGCGTAGCGGGTAGCGGGGTCCTTGGGGTCGCGCAGCACGCCTACCACGTCGGTGAGGAAGACGGCGGGCAAGCAGAGGGCTCCGGCGATGGCCCCGGCGGCGGTGTCGGCGTTGATGTTGAGCGCTCCCTCCGCATCGAGCCCGATGGGGGCCACCAGCGGCGTGATGCCCGCCTGGATCAAGCGCTCGAGCACCTCAGCCCTGACCGCGCTCACCTCGCCCACCCGGCCCAGCTCGGGGTCCATCAGGCGGGCCTCGAGCAGCCCGGCGTCGCGCCCGGTGAGGGCCACTGCCTTGCGCCCCCTGATGCTGAGCCCGTGGGCGAGCTGTTTGCCCAGCGTCGAGAGTACCATCTCCACGACCTCCATCTGCTCAGGTGGGGTCACCCGTAGGCCGTTATGGAAGCGGGTCTCGAAGCCCAGTCGGCTCAGCCACTCCCCGATGTTGGGCCCCCCCCCGTGCACCAGCACCAGCGGGCCGGGGTAGGCGGCAACCTCGTCGAGCAATTCGGCTGCCCCCTTGAGGCTGCCGCCGATCTTGACCAGGAGTTTTTCCACCCCGACATCTTAACCTACCCGCCGAGCTCTGCTAGGCTGTGCTCGGTGGCCAAGCCAGAGCTTTCGACCAGCGATTGGGCGGTGCTGGCCGCCGTGGCCGAGGGCGAAACCCATGGCTTCCGGCTGGCTGCGTTGTTCGGGGCGGGGAGTGAGCTGGGGCAGATTTGGCGCATCCAGCGCCCCCAGGTTTACCGTGCGCTCGAGCACCTCGAGCAGCAGGGCTTTATCGTTGAGGTAGGTCGGGAGGCCGGGGAGGGTGGGCCGCCGCGCGTGCTCTATCGCATCAGCGACCGTGGGCGCGAGCGGCTGGAGCAGTGGTTGCGGCTCCCGGTAACCCGCCTACGCTTTGGACGCTCGGACCTGCGGCTCAAACTGGCTTTCCTGCTGCGTTCAGGCCGGAGCTGCCGCGACCTGCTCACCCTTCAGCGCGAGGTTTACCGAGCCCAACTCCAGAGCTTGGAGGTTTTGAGCCAGAGTGCCAGGGGAGTGGTGCGGGTTTCGCTGCTGTGGCGTCTGGAGATGGCCCAGGCTGGGCTACGCTACGTCGAGCGACTCCTGGAGGATGACCCACCTTGAGGGCCATGCTGTATAGTTACACTGTAACTACATGGTTCACGGTAGGGAGGGATGAGATGCTACGGGTGCTGCTGTGCTGGTTGATGCTGGGGTTGGGGCTGGTTCAGGCTCAGGGCAACGTGGTGCGGGTGGTGGCTGCCGCCGATCTGCAGTTTGCGCTCGAGGAGATCGCCAAGGCTTTTGAAGCGGCCAACCCTGAGATCAAGGTTGAACTGAATTTTGGCTCTTCAGGGAAGTTCTATACCCAAATTCTGCAAGGCTTGCCTGCCGACATCTACTTTTCAGCGGACGAAATTTTTCCACTGCGTCTGGAGCAGGCTGGAATGACGGTGCCCGGCAGCCGCAAGCTCTATGCGGTGGGCCGTATAGTGATCTGGGTGGCCAATGAACTCGTGGCCCAAGGACTCGACCCGCAAAAGCTCGGCCCAAAGCTAATGCTCGACAAGCAGGTGACGCAGGTGGCGATTGCCAACCCCGTGCACGCCCCTTATGGACGGGCTGCGGTCACGCTGCTGGAGCACTTTGGATTGCTCAAGAAAACCCGTGAGGCAGAGTGGGAGGAGATGACTGCCGGAATTCCCGCTTTTTACAGCGTGGCAGTTTTGCAGCGAGGCAAGCCCCGTTTCGATTTTGTATACGGCGAAAATATAGCCCAGACTGCACAGCTGGCCATGGCCAGCACAAAAGTGGGGATCCTGGCGCTCTCCATCGCCAAAAGCCCGACGCTGGAGCAGAAGGGGAAGTACTGGCTGGCCCCGCTTTCGAGTCACCTGCGGCTCAACCAAAACTACGTAGTGCTCAAGGGGCAGGACCGGCCTGCGGTACGTAAGTTCTACGATTACATTGCCACGCCCCCTGCACGCGCTGTCCTGCGGCACTACGGATTCGTTTTGCCTGGGGAAAAGCCCGATGAATGACCAAGCATTCTGGCAAGCTTTATGGCTTAGCCTAAAGGTCTGCCTGACTTCGACCGTTTTGCTGCTTTTGCTGGGGATACCCCTAGCCTGGCTGTTGGTGCACAAGCGTTTTCTGGGAAAGCGCCTGCTCGAGTCGGTGGTCTTGCTGCCCCTAACCCTGCCGCCAACCGTGTTGGGCTTCTACCTGCTTTTGCTCTTGGGCAAAAATGGCCCACTGGCCGAGTACCTGGGGATTCAATGGGCCTTTCGCTTCGAGGGCCTGGTCGTGGGTTCGGTGCTGTTCAGCCTGCCTTTTGCCCTCACTGCCTACCGCGAGGCGTTTCGGGCCTTGGATCCCGACTTGCTTCAGACAGCGCGTACGCTGGGGGCACGCTGGCCCCGGCTGTGGCTCGAGCTGATCCTCCCCTTGAGTTGGCCCGGCATCCTTTCGGGCACACTGCTGGCATTTGCTCACACCTTGGGGGAGTTCGGGGTTGTGCTGATGATCGGTGGCAGTATGCCCGGGAAAACGCAAGTGGTCAGCATCTACATCTACGACCAGGTGCAGGCGCTGCGCTTTGATAGGGCGGCTCAGGCCTCGGGGGTGCTGCTGCTGACCAGCCTTGCCCTGCTTTATGCTGTGCGTAGCCTGGAGGATTGGTGGAAGTCCGCTATACCCTCGAGCACCCCGTCCGCCTCGAGATAACCCTGCAGGTTCAGGGTTTCACCGTGCTGCTGGGGGAGAGCGGGGTGGGCAAGAGCAGCCTGCTCAAGGCCCTGGCGGGGCTGTTGCCCGCCCGGGGCCAGCCCTTCGCGGGCCTGCGGGCTGAACAGCGCCCGGTGGGCTACCTGCCCCAGCACTTCGCGCTCTTCCCGCACCTCACCGCGCTGGAGAACGTGGCCTTCCCGCTGGCCCACCTGCCGCCCGCGCGGCGCCGGGCGAAGGCACTGGAGTTCCTCGAGCTCATGGGCATCGCCTCGCTGGCCCCGCGCTATCCGCGCCAGCTCTCGGGCGGGCAGCAGCAGCGCGTGGCCTTGGCCCGAGCCCTGGCCCGTGAGCCAGAGCTACTTCTGCTCGACGAGCCTACCAGCGCCCTCGACTTAGCGACGCGCGAGGAGGTCTTCTCCGAGGTACTCTCCTCGCTGCGCGACTTGAACATCCCCACCCTGGCCGCCTCCCACGACCCCTGGCTGGCCCAGCAGGCCGACCGGGTGGCGGTGCTGGGGGCTAAGGGGCTCATCCAGCAGGGCTCCAGCACCGAGGTCTTCGCCCATCCCGTCGATCTGAACACTGCCCGGCTGGTGGGCTTTCGCAACTTCCTGCGGGGAGTGGTAGAGGGTCTCGAGGGCGAGAACGCTTGGATTACCTGCAACGGCGTGCGGCTGCGGGCCAAGCGCCCGAGCTGGGCCCGCCTGGGCCAAGCGGTGGTGGCCTGCGTGCGCTCCGACGAGGTGATCGTGGTGCGCCCGGACCGCAGGCGCGAACTTCCCGTGCAGGACAACCTCCTCAGCGGCATCCTGCTGAGCCTCAAGCCCGAGGGCCTGGGTCTGCGCGGGCGCTTTAGCGGCCCGCTGGACGATCCCCTGTCGGGACAGGCTACGGCCATACACCAGCTAGAGCTCGACCTGCTGCTGCCGCGTCACGTGCAGGAGCGGCTGGGCCTCGAGGTAGGTCGGACCATCGAGGTCTCGCTCAAGCCGCAGTATCTGCATCTGGTGCCAGGATAGGAGTCGTACGTTTTATGCCGGATTCACGGATTGGACGTGGGCGGGCTGTCAAAACGGCGCTGCACCACCTGCCCTACGGCACCCATGAGGCCCTGGTCCTGACCCTGCACGATCACCCGCACCCCTCCAGCGTTGCCGGTGCGCACGTTGACCGGCAGCGGGTAGGTGAGCTGGGTACCTGCGGGGGCGATGCCCTCGTAGAGCTGGCGTCCATCGAGCGAGGTGACGCGAATCCAGGAGGGCTGTTCGATCCGAAGGACCAGCGTGTTGGCGCTGGGCTGGGGGGTGGATTGGGGAGAGGTGTTTGGGGGAGCTGGAGAGGGCTTGACGGCCTCGAGCCGCACCGTGAGGTTCTGGTCGGCGAAGAGGTTGAGGGTTTGCTGCTTGGGAACGTACCCCTGGGCCTCGACCCGCAACACCCGCTCACCCACTTCGACCGGAGCCTGGATGGGGGCGTTGCCCAGCAGGAAACCATCGAGGTAGACCCGTGCGCCAGCAGGCTCGGTGTTCACCCGTAACACTACCCGCTTGACGACGGGAGCGACCTGGGTTGTGGGCGTGGCCTCGTTGGAGTGTCCCTGACGAGCGGAATACCACCAGAAAACCCCCCCTCCCAGGAGCGCCAGAACCGGAAGCACCCACAGCCAGGAACTGCGCGGGGTACGGGTGGGAATTCGGCTCTGGGGGGGCAGTTCGTCGGTGGGGGTGGGGGCTGGGCTGGCCGGATAGAGCATCAGCAAGGGCTTGGGATCGAGGCCCAGGGCCTGGGCGTAGCGTTTGAGGTAACCCCGCGCCAGGGGGGGCTCCGGGAGCTCATCGTAGCGGCACTCTTCCAGCGCCTCGAGGATGGCCCGCCGCACCTTGAGCCGCTCGGCGAGTTGGGCGAGCTCGAGGCCCTGTTCCTCACGGGCCTGGCGCAGGCGGTATCCGAGTTCACACATCTCGGAACATTCTAAGCCCCTAAGCCCTGAGCTGGGACAAAGCCGTGGCGATGCGGGCCGCGAGGCGGGCGTTTTCCTCCAGCAGCCGCAAATTCACCTCTACCGTGACCCCACCCGAGAGCTCGGCCAGCCTCGAGAGCAGGAAGGGGGTCAGGGCCTTGCCGTGGATGCCGCCGCGCGCGGCTTCCTGGTTGGCCTGCTCGATCCAGCTTTGCACCTGTGCCCACTCCAGCCCCTGCGAAACCGGGTTCATCACCAGCGTGGCGCTGGGCAGTAGGCGACGGGCCTGGGCGAAGACGGCGGCGGCCTCGGCGGGGGTTTCCACCCTGGCGGGCAGGTCGAAGGGGGATTCGCGGGTGTGGAAAGCCGGGAGCTTATCGGTTTGATAGCCCAGCAGGCTCACGCCGTAGCTCTCCAGGCGCTCGAGGGTCGCCGCTAGGTCGAGAATGCTCTTGGGCCCTGCCGAGACCACCAGGATGGGGGTGCGCGAAAGCTCGAAGAGGTCGGCGGATTCATCGTAAGAAGCCCGCCCACTGCTTGCAGGGTGCACGCCCCCGATGCCCCCCGTCGCAAAGACCGAGACCCCCGCCTTGTGGGCCAGGAAGGCCGTGGTCGCCACCGTGGTTCCCCCGTGCTTGCGCTGGGCCAGAATGGCCGCCAGGTTCCACAGGCTCGCCTTTTCCACGCCGCTGGCAAAGGCGATGGTCTCGAGCTGAAAGTCGGTGAGCCCCACCCAGATTTCACCCTGCAGGATGGCGATGGTAGCGGGCACGGCCCCTTCCTCGCGCACGGCTTGCTCCAGTTTGCGGGCGAGCTCGAGGTTGGTGGGGCGGGGCAGTCCGTGGGTGATGACGGTGGACTCGAGGGCTACTACCGGCTGCTTGCTGGCCAGGGCTTCCTCAACTTCAGGGTGCAGGTGCATGTCTCTAAGAATAGCGTTGGCGGGTGGGGTCAGGCTATCGGCTGGCTTGGTATCGCCCTTCCTTTTGCTCCTTCGAGCAGAGTGTATGCTTGGAGTCAGTGACTTATGAGCACCGTGAAGAACCCGCCTGAGTCCCGTCGCCGCATGGTCAGCCCCAACTTCATCACCGAGATCATCGACGCTGACCTCGAGGCGGGCCGCTATGAAAAGGTGGTGACCCGCTTCCCGCCCGAGCCCAACGGCTATGCCCACCTGGGACACGCCATCGCCAGCTACATCAACTTCGGCATCGCCCACGACTACGGCGGGGTGTGCCGTTTGCGCTTCGACGACACCAACCCCGAGACCGAGAAGCAGGAGTACGTGGACTCGATTATCGAGGACATGCGCTGGCTGGGCTGGGAGTGGGATGAGACCAGCTTTGCCTCCGACTACTTCGAACAGCTCTACGAGATGGCCCTTCGGCTCATCAAGATGGGCAAGGCCTACGTAGACAGCGTTTCCCCCGAGGAGATGGCCCGCTTGCGCGGCAGCGTGGACAAACCCGGCACGCCCAGCCCCTACCGCGAGCGCAGCGTGGAGGAGAACCTCGAGCTCTTCGAGCGTATGCGCGCAGGAGAGTTCCCCAATGGGGCCCACGTGCTCAGGGCCAAGATCGACCTGGCCAGCCCCAACATGAAGCTGCGCGACCCGGTGCTCTACCGCATCGTCCACGCCGAGCACTACCGCACCGGTAGGAAGTGGTGCATCTACCCCTCCTACGACTTCGCCCAGGCCACCTCCGACGCCCTCGACGGCGTGACCCACAGCCTGTGCTCCTTGGAGTTCGTGGACAACCGGGCCATCTACGACTGGCTGATGGACCACCTCTGGGGTCACCCCCCCCTGGACAAGACCCCCCGCCCCCATCAGTACGAGTTCGGGCGGCGCAGCCTCGAGTACACCGTGGTCTCCAAGCGCAAGCTGAAGAAGCTCGTCGCAGGCGGCTACGTGCGCGGTTGGGACGACCCGCGCATGCCGACCCTGGCCGGACAGCGCCGCCGGGGCGTGACCCCCGAGGCCATTCGCAGCTTTGCCTCGCAGGTGGGCATCTCGCGCACCAACCGCACCGTGGACATCGGCCTGCTCGAGCACGCCATCCGCGACGACCTCAATCACCGCGCCCCGCGGGTGATGGCCGTGATCCGTCCCCTCAAGGTAGTGTTGGAGAACCTGCCCGAGGGCTACGAGCAGACCCTGCACCTGGCCTACTGGCCCCACGACGTGGTACAGGAATCGCCCGACGGCCTGGTGGCCCTGCCCGGCGGGCGGCGGGTCAGGCCCGAGGAAGCCACCCGGCCCGTGCCCCTCACCCGTGAGCTTTACATCGAGCAAGATGATTTCGCCGTAGACCCACCCCCCGGCTTCAAGCGCCTCACCCCTGGCGGGACGGTGCGGCTGCGCGGAGCGGGGGTCATCCGCTGCGATCGCTTCATCACCAACGAAACTGGGGAGGTTGCCGAGCTGCGCTGCACCCTACTGGACGAGGGCGCCAACGGCGGAGCTCGTGCAGCGAAAGGCGTGATCCACTGGGTCAGCGCCTCACGTGCGCTCGCAGCCGAGTTCCGCCTCTACGACCGGCTTTTCACCGTGCCCCACCCCGAAGCCGAGGCCAAGGAGCAGGAGGACGAGGAGACGGAAGACCGAGATTTCCTCAGCTTCGTCAACCCGCGTAGCCTCGAGGTCGCCCACGGCTACGTCGAGCCCAGCGTTGTGGGCGACCCTGCCGACACCCGCTACCAGTTCGAGCGCAGCGGTTACTTCTGGCGCGATCCGGTGGACTCGAGGCCCGAGGCGCTGGTGTTCAACCGCATCGTGACCTTGAAGGACACCTGGGGCACGGGCGATCCCCAAGCGGGACGGGCAGGGCCCGTACGCCGAAAAGAGGCCGAGGAGCGCAAGACGCCAGAGGCCAGACGCCGCGAAGGCCACCGCCTATCGGGAGGGGCGGGGCCCGTACACCGAGAGGTGCCGGAACTCACCGCCGAGCAGCGCAACAGGCTCGAGCGCCTCAAGTCCGAGGGGGTAGGGGAGGCCGAGGCCTTGGTCCTGGCGCGGGAGCCCCGGCTCGAGGCCTACCTCGACGAAGCCGCGAAACACGGTGAGGTGGGTGCGCTGGCGAGCTGGGTGGTCAACGACCTGGGCCCGGCCATCCGTGAAGAGCAAGTCAGGGTCGCCCCCGCTCAGCTCGCGGCCCTGATCCGGCTGCTCCAGCAGGGCAGTATCAATACCCGCATCGCCAAGGACGTGCTGGCCGAAGCCCAGCAGAGCGGGGAAGACCCCGTGGCCATCGTCGAGCGCAAGGGCCTGCGTCAACTCAGCGACGCGGGCGCACTCGAGGCCCTCGTCGAGCAAGTCCTGGCCGCCAACCCCGACAAAGTGGCCGCCTACCGCGCCGGAAAGGTCGGCCTGATGGGCTTCTTCGTAGGCCAGGTGATGCGCGAGACTCAGGGCCAGGCCAACCCGCAGCTTTTGCGGGAGTTGCTCGGTCGCAAGTTGACGGGCTAAACCATCCCCACCGAGATGTACTTCACGTACAGGTACTCCTCGAGCCCCCAGTGCCCGCCCTCGCGGCCAAAGCCGCTTTGCTTGACCCCGCCGAAGGGGGCTTGGGCGGTGGAAGGAACCGCGTCGTTGAGGCCGATGATGCCGTATTCCAGCCGCTCGGCTACCCGGATGGCCCGGCTCAGGTCTTTGGTCCAGAGGTAGGCCGCCAAGCCGTACGGGGTGTTGTTGGCGGCCCGGATGGCTTCCTCCTCGGTTTTGAAGGGGATCACCGGGGCTACGGGGCCAAAGGTTTCCTCGCTCATGATGCGCATGTCCTCCCGCACACCCGCCAGCACGGTGGGGGCGTAGAACAGCCCGCCTGTGGCCTCCCCTCCCGTCAGCACGGCGGCACCCTTGGCCCTGGCATCCTCGACGTGGGCCTTGACCTTCTCGAGGCCCTGCCGGTCCACCAGCGGCCCGATCTGGGTGCTGGGGTCGAGGGGGTCGCCCACCTTGAGCCCGGCGGCAGCCTGAGCCAGCTTCTGGCTGAAGGCCTCGGCGACGCTCTGCTGCACGTAGATGCGGTTGGTGCACACGCAGGTCTGGCCCGCGTTGCGGAACTTGCAGGCCACCACGTCCTTGACGGCTTGCTCGAGGTCGGCATCCTCGAAGACCAGGTAGGGGGCGTGTCCGCCGAGTTCCATGGAGATGCGCTTGAGGGTGTCGGCGCTCTGGCGGGTGAGGATCTTGCCCACCTCGGTCGAGCCGGTGAAGGTGATCTTGCGGATGCGCTCGTCGGCCATCATCACCCGCGTGAGGGCCACGGGGTCGGAGGTGGTGAGCACCTGCAAGACTCCGGGTGGCCCGCCAGCCTCCAGCCACAGCTCGGCCAGCTTGATGGCGGTGAGGGGGGACTGCTCGGCGGGTTTGAGGATGAAGGTGCAGCCCGCGGCGAGGGCAGGGCCGATCTTGCGGGTGGCCATGGCGGCGGGGAAGTTCCAGGGGGTCACCCCGTACACCGGCCCCACCGGCTGCTTGATGGCCAACAACCGTTTGTGGGCGAACTGACTGGGCACCGTCTCGCCGTAAATGCGCTTGGCTTCCTCGGCGTACCACTCGATGAAGCTGGCCGCATAGCGCACCTCGCCCAGCGCCTCGCTGACCGGTTTGCCCATCTCCATGGCGATGGTCTGGGCCAGGGTCTGCTCGTCACGCAGGATCAGGGCATGCCACCGCTTCATCAGCGCGGCGCGCTCGTAGGCGGTGGCGTCGCGCCAGGTCTCGAAGGCCACGACTGCGGCCTCGATGGCCCGCCGGGCCTCGGCCTCGCCGCAGTCGGCCACCTGGGCGATGACCTCGCCCGAGTAGGGGCTATGCACCGCAAAGGATCGGGTGGTACCGACCCACTCGCCGCCGACGAGGGCCTTGGTGTTGAAGGTGATCTCCTTGATGCTCATGGCAATCCTATTCTGATCCTCGAGCGGGCGGCGGGGGGTGCATCAACCTGCAATCTTATACCGGATTCGGTTAGTTCGTCACCGAATGGTGACGAACTAACCCGACCGAAGGGAGTGCTCTGGGATTCAAAAAGATAGCCTCTGGGTTTTGGTTTTGAAGAGTATCTTTTTGAATCCGGTATTAGGGCATAGGGATAGGCCCCCGTGCCCGCCCTCCTCTGCTCTCGAAGCCAAATGCTGTGCGGGTCTCGTGATACTTTGTTGCCGTGCATCGCTATGCCGTGGCTTTGGGTTCCAACCTGGGGAATCGTCTGGGGTATCTGCGGCGCGGGGTGGAGCTGCTCAAGCAGGAGGTGGGGGCGCTCGATCTGCTTTTGAGCCGGGTGTACGACACCGATCCGCTGGGCGGTCCTGTCGGTCAAGGGGCCTATCTCAACGCGGCAACGGTCTTCAGGAGCGAACTCGAGCCCACGGAAGTGCTCGAGCGCCTGCTGGACATCGAGCGCCGGGAGGGGCGGGTTCGGCGGCAGCCCAATGACCCGCGCACCCTCGACCTCGACCTGCTGCTGTGTGACAACTTGCGTCTAGAACGACCCGGACTGGTGATCCCCCACCCCCGCATGCACCTGCGGGCTTTCGTGCTGGCTCCGCTGGCCGACATCGCGCCGGGGTGGGTAGTGCCGGGCTTGGACCAGAGCGTGGAGGCGCTGCTGGGGAAACTGGACACCGCAGGAATACGCCCCACCGATTTGCGGCTGTAGGTCAAAACCCCTCCTGCCCCGCCAGCGCCAGGCTGCGGTAGGGCTCGGGCAACTCGCCCACCGTGAGGAAGGAGCCGGTGAGGACCACGGGCTGCTCGGGGGTGGCGCGCTCGAGCGCCTGCTCCAGCGCCGCCGGGATGCTGGGCATGGCCTGCACCCTCAGGTGCAGGTGGTGGGCTACCTCGAGCAGCTCCTCCAGCGGGCGGGGGTTGGTGCGCGGCTGGCTGACCCACAAGCGCCCGACGTGCTCCTTGAGGGGTGGCAGGAATTCGGCCGGGTCGTGGTTGTTTTTCATGCCCACCACGAAGAGCCCCTTCTGGCCGGGGAAAGCGTGTTGCAGAGCCTCGGCCAGCGCGCGGGCGCCGTCTTGGTTGTGGGCTACGTCGAGTACCAGGGTGCGGGGAGGATTCTGGATGCGCAGGACCTGGAAACGGCCCGGCAGACGGGCTCGCTCGAGGCCCTGCCGCAGGGCTTCCTCGGGGATCGCCAGCCCCTGCTTTCGCAAGCGGTTGAGGGCAGCGGCGGCCACGGCGGCGTTGGCGTGTTGGAAGTGGCCCTGCAGCGCCAGGCGCAGCCCGATGAGGGGCGCTTCGGGCAGCCAGATCGAAAGCCCGCGGGCATCGGAGGCGTAGTAAGCGTAGCCGTCGGCGCGGCGTTGCGCGGCGGGTTCAACTCGGTGCAACGGGCATCCCTGCTGGCGGGCCACTTCCTCGATGGCCTCCAGGGCTTCGCCCTGGGTTACGCCCGTCACCACGGGAACGCCCGGCTTGAGGATTCCGGCCTTCTCGAGCGCGATCTGGCGCAGGCTGTGGCCCAGCAGCTCCTGGTGGTCGAGGCCGATGCTGCTGATCACCGCGACCAGCGGGGGTGGGATGACGTTGGTGGCGTCGAGCCGCCCCCCTAAGCCCACCTCGAGCACCGCCACCTCCACCCCCTCCTCGGCGAAGTGACCGAAGGCCGCGGCGGTGATCAGCTCGAACTCGGTGGTCTGGCCGTAGCGCTCGTCCTGGGCCAGCGCCTCGACCACGGGCTTGAGGCGCTCGACCTGCCGGGCGAAGGCCTCGGGAGGGATCAGGACCCCGTTCACCTGGATGCGCTCGCGGAAGTCGAAGAGGTGGGGCGAGAGGTAGCAGCCGGTGCGGTAGCCCGCTTCGCGCAGCACCGAGGCGATGAAGACGGTGGTCGAACCCTTGCCGTTGGTCCCGGCCACGTGGACTGCGCGGAAGGCCGTGTGGGGGTCGCCCACCCGTCGTAAAAGCTCACGAAAGCGCTCCAGGCCGAGCTGGATGCCGAACTTAAGCAGGGAAGCGGTGTAGCCCAGGGCTTCGCCGTAGTTCATCGCCGCCTCGAGGTCTGTGCGAACACATCCCGCACCACGCCGGGCAGGGGGGCGTGGGGCTTATGCACCCGCACCACCAATTCTTGCACCTCGGCAAAGCGCTTCATGATCTCCTCGGCCAGGTGATCGGCCAGGGCTTCGATGAGGTAGAAGCGCTGCTCGGTCGCGAGCTTCTGTACGAAGCGAAAGACCGCGCCGTAGTCCACGGTAGAGGTGATGACGTCGGGTTTCCCCTCGAAGGCCACCTCCATCTCCACGTCCACCACGAAGCGCGCCCCCAGCCTCTCCTCCTCGGCGTGTACGCCGTGGCGGGCGTATAGCTCGATGCCTGCGAGCACGACCCTACCCATGCACGACCTCCCGAGCCAGGGCATTCCACACCGCCAGCGCCTCCCGGTGGGCCCTCACGTCGTGAACCCGCAGGATGCGTGCTCCCCGGCTCACGCCGAAGAGGTGGGCCGCCACCGTTCCCATCACCCGCTGCTCGGCCACTTCCACCCCGCTCAGGGTGCCAACAAAGCGCTTGCGGCTGGCCCCCAGCAGCACCGGATGGCCCAGCGTGACCAGCTCGTTTAAGCGGCGGATGAGCTCGAGGTTGTGCTCCAGCGTCTTACCGAAGCCGATGCCGGGGTCGAGCACTACCTGCGGCACCCCGGCTTCCAGGGCTTTGCGGGCTTGGGTTTGCAGGAATTCCCTGACCTCGGTCACCACGTCGGCGTAGTGGGCGTGCTGCTGCATGGTGGCGGGGTCGGGGACGGGCATGTGCATGATCACGGCGGGGACTTCGTAGCGGGCGGCCAGTGCGGCCATGCGTTCGTCGCGCAGCCCGGTCACGTCGTTGAGCAGGTGAGCCCCCAGGGCCAGGGCTTCGGCGGCCACCTCCGGCTTGCGGGTGTCGATGCTGATGGGCACTTCCAGCTCCAAGAGGGCCTCGAGCACCGGCAGCACCCGGCGCTTCTCCTCCTCGGCGTCCACCGGCTGGGCTCCGGGGCGGGTGGATTCGCCGCCGATGTCGATCAGGTCGGCTCCTTCGGCCACCATCTGCCGGGCCCGCTTGATGGCCGCCTCGAGTCCTTGGTATTTGCCCCCGTCGGAGAAGGAGTCTGGGGTCAGGTTGAGCACCCCCATCAGCCGGGGGCTCGAGAGCTCGAGGGTATGCTGGCGCAGGTGTAAAAGCACGGGTTTATGCTACAGACGCAAAACGCAAAACGCCAGTTGTACGTCGTACGCCTCGAAGGTCAGAAGCCAGAGGTAGGGACGGGCACGGGGCCTGCTCCTGCTATCGATCACTCTCATCCGTGATCCACAGCCGGGCATAGGGTTCCAGCCGCACCAGGTGGTGCTCGATGGGCACGAGCTGGCCGCTGATGCGGTCGAAAGGCAGGCCGAGCCCCTGCTGCCAGAGCACCTCGGCGGGGTAGTACTGGACCTCTTCGCTGAAGTTGTACAGCGCCACCAGGTTGCCCAGCGGGTGGCGGCGCACGTAGCCGAAGACGTGGGGGTTGCGCGGCTCGAGGATCTGCGCCTCGAGGGCGGCGTGGAAGTGGGGGGTGGTGCGGCGCACGCGGATGAGGTGTCGCAGGCCGTGGTACATGCGGCCTTCCGGCGAGGTGGGGTCGGCTTTGGCGCGGGCAGCCTTTTCCCAGTCCATGTGCGGGCGGTGGACCCAGCGGTTATCCTCGGCGTGCTCGGGCTCCTCGAGGTAGGAATGGTCGTTGAGCAGGGCCAGCTCATCGCCCATGTACAACAGGGGAATCCCACCGAAGCCCAGCACCACGGCGTGGCCCAACAGCAGGCGCTCGAGGCTGAGGTGAAGCTGATGGGGGTCTCCCCGCTCCAGGGCCTGCTCGAGGCCCGCCAGGCTGGCTGCCGAGCCCGAGATGCGCCGGTCGCCGGTGCGGGGGTTTTCCTGGAAGACCAGCCCCCGGCTGAAGGAGGCGGGGAAGCGCCCGGAGTAGTAGTCGGAGAGGAAGCGGCGGTGAGCCTCGCCGGAGAGCCCCACCCGCGCCGCGTCCTCGTCGGCGATGGCCCAGCCGATGTCGTCGTGGCAGCGCAAGTAGGTGCACCAGGCGGTGTTGGTGGGCTTGAGGGGGAAGCGGCGCAGGGCCTCGCTCATCAGCCGCACGTCGCGCGAGGCCAGACTCGACCAGATCTGCACCATCAGGCTGTTGTGGTAGGCGGTATCGCTGAGCAGGCCGAAGTGAGGACCCTGACCCAGGTAGTGGATCAGGTCGTCGGGGGCCACGATGGCCTCGGCCTTGAACAGCACCGCCGGGGCCACGATGCGGGCCACGGCACGCAGGGCCTGGGTGATGGCGTGCACCTCGGGCTGGTTCTGGCAGTTGGTGCCCAGGCGCTTCCAGATGAAGGCGATGGCGTCGAGGCGGAAGACCTCCACGCCGCGGTTGGCGAGCCAGAGGATGAGGTCGGCGAACTCGAGGAAGACCTCGGGATTGGCCCAGTTGAGGTCCCATTGCCAGCGGTTGAAGGTGGTCCAGACCCACTGGCCGCTCTCCTCGTCGAAGGTGAAGTTGCCCGGAGCGAAGTCGGGGAAGACCTCGGGCAGGGTCTTCTCGTACTCGTCGGGGAGGGTGCGGTCGGGGAACATGTGGAAGTAGCGCTGATACTTCGCCTCGCCCCTGCGGGCCCGCAGCGCCCACTCGTGCTCCTGGGCCACGTGGTTCAAGACCAGGTCGCAGCACAGCGCGATGCCCCGCGCGCGCAGCTTGGCGGTGAGGGCCTCGAGGTCGGCCATGGTGCCCAGGTCTTCGCGCACCGCGCGGTAGTCCATCACCGCGTAGCCGCCGTCGTGGGGGGCGGGGCGCGGCTTGAGGAAGGGCATGAGGTGGAGGTAGCGCACGCCGAGCTCCTCGAGGTAGTCGATCCGCTCCTCAACGCCCCTCAGCGTCCCGGCGAAGCGCTCGGTGTAGGCCACGTAGGCGATCATCTCTGGGCGCTGGAACCAGTCGGGGGCCAGCAGGCGCTTGGCGTCGAGGCGCCTGAGATCGGCGCTGCGGGCCTGGTGGGCGGCGGTGAGGATGGGCAGCAGCCGCTCGAGCAGCCCCTCCGCGTCGGGGTATACCGCTGTCAGGCCGGCGTGGAGGTCGGGTAGGTAGCGCTCCAGGCGCAGACTGAAGGTCTCGAGGTCGCCGCCTGAGAGCTCATCTTGGGCCAGGGTCAGCAGGCGCTCGAGCAAAGGGCGCAGTTCGGCAGGGAGCGGGGTGGAGAACATCGGTCACTCAGGCTACTGCAAAGGCCCCGCTTCCCGAAAGCACCCCGGAAAACCGCTCCACATGGGGGTCGACAACCGCCTTCTCGTTTGCTCGCGGCATTATGATAGCCCTATGGTGGACTATGACCTTTACGACAACGCCCTGGTGGGGCTGGTGACGCTGGCCTTGGAAGGTGCGCAAGGCCTGCGCTTGGTCCAGTCTGGGGCTCGCAGCGTGGGAGAGATGTTCTCCGGGCGGCGTGGTAAGCCGGTGCGCGTCGAGCGCGAGGGGGATTCCTTAAGCGTCGATCTCAACGTGAGCGTGGACTACGGCCAGCCCATCCCCGAACTCGCCAGGAACGCTCAGCGCCTCGTGGCCGAGGCCCTGAGCGCTTCGACTGGCCTCAAGGTGCGAGCCGTGAACCTCACGGTGGTGGCGGTAGAGTACCGGGAGGGCGGCGGTGCGGCGTAAGGCGCGCGAACTGGCTTTTAGGGTACTCTTCGAGTACACCAACGGTGGGGGGGACCTCGAGGCCGCCTGGGAGCATGCCACGCAGGACCTCGAGGACGACGACGAGACCTACGGTGACCGATTGGACCAGGAGGGCCTGGATTTTGCCCGCAAGCTGATCGAAGGCTACGGACGAGAGGCCATCGCCGTCGATGCGGCGCTCGAGGCCACCATCGAGGGCTGGAGCTTCGGCCAGATGGCCAAGACCGATCTGGCTATCCTGCGATTGACGGCCTACGAGATGCTCTACGAACAGACCCCCTACCCCCCCCTCATCGAGGTCGCGGTCAAGATCGCCAAGCGCTACGGCGGCGAGGACTCGGGTCGCTTCGTCAACGGGGTGCTGGCCCGCTTGCTCAAGCGCATCGAGGCAGGGGAAATCCAGACTTCCTCCGGGGCCTGAAGCGAGGTTTGGCGGGAGGGGGCAGAGGTGCTTGCACCGTCCACCCTCCTCCAAACGCTAAACTTTCAACGAGGGGTGTTTGCATGCTCGAACTTGCCGGCCCTCCTGTGGCCGAAGCCGTTTACGAAGAACTCAAGGCTCAGCTAGCCCACCTGCCCTACGTACCCCACCTGCGGGTGGTGCGGGTAGGGGAGGACCCGGCCTCAGTGTCCTATGTGCGGCTCAAGGACCGTCAAGCCCGGAAGATTGGCCTCAGCAGCCAGGTGGACGTCTTCCCCGAAGACACCAGTGAACAGGCCCTCCTTGAGCACATCGCTCGCCTCAACGCCGACGATGGGATCGATGGCATCCTGGTGCAATTCCCCACGCCCCGGCAGATCCGGCAGCAGGCCGTGCTCGAGGCCATCGACCCCGCCAAGGACGTCGATGGCCTCACCCCCGTGAACGCCGGGCGGTTGTGGAGTGGGCAGGAGGCGCTGGAGTCGTGCACTCCGGCGGGCATCATGCGCCTGCTTGGGCACTACGGCATCACCGTCGCGGGCAAGGAAGTGGTCATCGTCAACCGTTCCAACTTGGTGGGCAAACCCCTTGCCGCCATGATGCTACGCGAGAACGCCACCGTGACCATCGCCCACTCCCGCACCCAGAACATGGCCGAGATCACCCGCCGGGCCGAGATCCTGGTGACGGCGGTGGGAAGGGCCGGTTTCATCACCCCCGAAATGGTGCGCCCCGGCGCGGTGATCATCGATGTGAGCGTGAACCGGGTAGGCCGCAACGATCAGGGCCGCGACATCCTGGCGGGCGACTGCGTCCCGGAAGTGGCGCGCGTGGCCTCGGCACTCACCCCGGTGCCCGGCGGGGTGGGGCCCATGACGGTGGCCATGCTGCTTTTCAACACCGTGAAAGCCGCCGTGCGCCGCAGGGGTGAGCCTGGGATGATCCTCTCGCGCGGCGAACCCGGCTCACGAAGTCGCTAGACGATCGCCTCAAAACGGGCAGACCTGTAGAATAGCCCGAGTCAACCCGCTATGGCTGAACTCCTCTCCAACCAGGTGCTCTGGACGGCTTTGCTGGCCACCGCCTTGGCCCAGATCCTCAAACTGTTCATCTACTACTACATCGAGCGTCGCTGGGAGTGGGAGCGCTTGATGGAAACCGGCGGGATGCCCTCCTCCCACTCGGCGACGGTGGTGGCCCTGGCGGTGGGCATCGGCATGAGCGAGGGCTGGGGCAGCACCCTCTTCGCCGTCGCGGTGGTGCTGGCCAGCATCGTGATGTACGACGCCACCGGCATCCGCCGTGCTGCTGGGATGCACGCCGCCCGCCTCAACGACCTCTTCGAGGAGCTGCGCACCGTCATCCAGCGCGGCCCCGAGCAGGAACCCCTCAAAGAACTGCTGGGCCACACCTACCTCGAGGTCGTAGTAGGGGCGATCCTGGGTGGGCTCTTTGCCTGGCTGAGCTTTAGCTTTTTTTGAGCCAGATCCGAACCCCCGACCCTAGCCCTCCTGTTCCCTGCCCTTGGGTTATACTCGGCGGGTAATCCGAGGAGTGGGGCAATGATGCGCTGGGTCATGCTGGGAGTGCTGCTGCTGAGCGGCTTTTCTTTGGCCGCATCGCTCGAGGCTCAGCTACTGGGCCTGATCAACCAGGCCAGGGTGCAGGGGGTGCGCTGTCCGGGGGGCGGGGGTGGCTCCCCCCTCCCGCCCTTGAAGTATGATGCGACGCTGGCAAAGGTGGCTTTGGGCCACGCCCTCAACATGGGCCGCAAGGGCTTCCTCTCCCACTACTACGGCGGCGTGGGCCCCCGGGTGCGCCTCAGCCGCGCCGGGTATCGCTACACGCGCATGTCGGAGATCATCTTCAAGGGAAGAAGCCCTAGCCCGGCCAGGGCGGTGCGCTGGTGGCTGCGCTCGGGTGTGCACTGCCGCGCCATCATGAACCTCTACTACAAGGAGTTCGGCGCGGGCTTCTCCCCCGTGGGCAACGCCTGGGCCGTGGTGCTGGCCCAGCCCCGCTAAGGCGTCTTGCGGTTGGCAATCGTGATCAGCAGGTAGAACGCGATGCTTTGGAGCACCGGGAAGGAGAGCAGGGTCAGGCCCCCCGGCTTCCAGGCGAACAGCAGGATGGGGATGGTGGTGCCCACCACTGGGATCCAGATCAGGTTGGTGAGGTTGCGGGCTTTGAGCAGACGATAGGCGGCGTAGAGGTTGAAGGCCGAAAAGGCCAGCAGCAAAAACCAGGCGACGGCGATAGTGCTCATCGCTGCCCATTATTCCCCATCATTCATGCCGGGGGCGGGTCTGGAATCGGGCCAAGGCGCGACCACGGTGCGGGGGTATGCTCAGTATTCGCCCTGATTGGTCCGCCCTCGAGAGGGACCGCAGCGCTTCGGCAAGACCGAGGAGGTTGTCATGATCGTGCTTCGGGAGGTGTTCCAGCTCCACTTTGGCAAGGCTCGTGAGGCCCTGGCCTTGGTGAGAGAGGCTTTGGCGACCGGGCAGCGCATGGGTTACCCCCTCTCGAGGGTCATGGGGGACGTGGTCGGTCCTTACTACACCCTGGTCAATGAAAGCCACTTCGAGGCCCAGCCCCTTGCGTACGGTGTGAGACCTAAGAGGCTAGACTATAGCGAGGTCCGGGATATAATCTTATACCAAGTATAAGTTTTTGGAGGCCTGATGCTGAGCGTACCCGAGAAAATCCTCTTTCTGCTCCTGGCTGCCGCTTCCGCTTACTTCGGTGGGATGGCGTTTTATCGCGTGTACAGGGCCATTGCGCGGGGTAAGCCCGAAAACCGTTTCGACCGGCTGCCTGTACGGCTGGGCCGGGCCTTGTGGCTGGTGCTGACCCAGCAGACGGTCTTCAAGAAGCGCCCCTGGGTTTCGCTGTTGCACGCCTTCGTGTTTTTCGGCTTCGTGTTTTATCTGCTGGTCAACTTTGTGGACGTGCTCGAGGGCTATTTCCCTCTCCAGACACGGGATGGCTGGTTCTGGAACGGCTTCAACTTGGTGGCCGACATCCTGACCGCACTGATCCTGGTGGGCATCGCAGGGCTCATGCTGCGCCGCTACGTGACCCGGCCAAAAGACTTCACCTGGCGCGAGAACGTTCCCTTGCACGAGCGCGTACGCTTGGGGATTCCCCGCGACTCGGGGATCGTGGGGGCCTTCATCGCCTTCCACGTGGGCTCGAGGCTGCTCTCCAAGTCGTCTCAGGCCGCCGACGTGGGGCCAGATCCCTACCAGCCGGTGGCCTCGGCCATCGGAAGCCTGCTGGGCAACCTCGAGGAGCGCGAGATTATCTTTCTCGAGCACCTCTTTTGGTGGTTCGCCCTGGGCTCGATCCTGCTGTTTTTGCCCTACTTTGCCCGCTCCAAGCATATTCACCTGTTTTTGGCCCCGCTCAACATCGCCTTCAAGAAGGAAAAACCCGGAGCACTGCTGCCCATAGACTTCGAGAAGGCCGAGGAGGATGGGCTGGGGGTGGCTCGGCTCGAGGACTTCACCTGGCCCCGGCTGCTCGATGCCTATAGCTGCATCATGTGCAACCGCTGCCAGGAGGTTTGCCCGGCCTATACCACCGGCAAGGCCCTGAGTCCCGCCGCCATCCTGATCAGCGAGCGCTACGAGCTCAACCAGATCCTCCCCGCCTTCGCTAAAGGGGAGCCCAGCCCCAGGGCGCTGATGGACTTCGCCCTCAACGACGAAGCGGTGTGGGCCTGCACCACCTGCAACGCCTGCGTCGAGGTCTGCCCGGTGGGCAACGAGCAGATGCTGCACATCGTGGACGTGCGTCGCGAGCGGGTGATGATGCAAGGCGAGTTCCCCGCCCAACTCTCCCAGGCTTTCAGGGGTATGGAGCGCAACGGCAACCCCTGGAACATGAGCCCCGACAAGCGCATGGCCTGGGCCGAGGGGCTGCCCTTCGAGGTGCCCACCGTGGAGCAGAACCCCGAGGCCGAGGTGCTCTACTGGGTGGGCTGCGCGCCCAGCTACGACCCCAGGGCCCAGAAGACCGCCAGGGCCTTCGCCGAGATCCTGCACGAGTCGGGGACCAGCTGGGCTGTCCTGGGCAAGCGCGAGAAGTGCACTGGCGACGCCGCCCGCCGCGCCGGCAACGAGTACCTCTTCGCCCAATTGGCTGAGGAAAACGTGGCCACCCTCAACGCCGCGATGGAGGCCAAACCCAAGACCATCGTCACCACCTGCCCCCACTGCTTCCACACCTTGGCCAACGAGTACAAAGATTTCGGCGGGGTCTACACGGTCAAGCATCACAGCGAGTACATCGCCGAACTCATCGACGCTGGGCGCCTGCAGCCGCTTCCGGTGAATGGCGAGGTGACCTACCACGACCCTTGCTACTTGGGACGCCACAACGGGGTCTTCGCCCAGCCCCGCGAAGTGCTCAAGGACGTGGGCCTCAAGCTCACCGAGCCTGCGCGTCACGGCAAGAACTCCTTCTGCTGCGGAGCCGGAGGGGCCCAGTTCTGGAAGGAAGAGGAGCCGGGCACCGAGCGGGTGAGCGCCAACCGCTACCGCGAACTCAAGGCCACAGGAGCCAGCACCATCGCCGTAGGCTGCCCCTTCTGCATGCAGATGATGAATGTGGAAACTGCCCAGGAACCCGAGGGCCAGGCCCCGCAGGTACTCGACCTCTCCGAACTGGTGCTGCAGGGCATCCGCAAGGGCAAGGAGGCCACTGGCTAGACCTATTTCAGAAGTAGCCGATGTCAATGGCCACCTCAGGCATGTTCGCGGGTGCTTTCGGAGCACGCTTGAAGCGTGCTCCGGCCCACCATCGCGCCTTCACCAAAACTACAAACTCGAGCGGTATCCTCGAGGGTAATCATGGTTTTTCAGGCGCCGCAGTTGCTGTTGCTGCTATTGCTTTTGCCCGTCCTGGTGTGGGAGTATCGCCGCAGGATCGGCAGGGCGGCCTCGAGCGCCTACGTGCTCTTCCCCAACCCCGCTCAGTTTGCCCCCATTCCCCAGTCCCCCTGGAAGCGGCACCTGGGGGCGGGGTTGTACCTCGTGGCCCTGGCCCTGGGTATTGTGGCCTTGGCTCGTCCCCAGGCCACCCTTCTGATGCCCGATAACCTGGCTGGGGTCATATTGACGATCGACATCAGCCTCTCTATGCGGGCCACCGACATCGAGCCCAGCCGCATCGAGGCGGCCAAGGCCGCGGCCCAGAGCTTCGTGAAGGCCCTGCCGCCCGGGGCCAAGGTGGGGTTGGTGAGTTTCGCGGGGTACGCTACCACCGAAGTCCCCCTCACCACCGATCACCAGCGGGTCCTCGAGCGGATCGAAAACCTCGAGCTCGCCCGTAGGACGGCGATCGGCGAGGGGCTGCGGGAGAGCCTGCTGCAGTTCCCGCTCGACGAAGCAGGCAAGCCGCTGGGGCCCTCGACCGTGGTGCTGTTGTCGGACGGGCGCAACAACTGGGGGGTGGAGCCGCTCGAGGTCGCCGAACAGGCCAAACAGATGGGGGTGGTAGTCCACACCATCGGCCTGGGCAGGCGCCAGAGCGAGGATGATTTTTACTTCAACAACTGGATGGCCTTTGACGAGCATACCCTGCGTGCTATAGCCCAGGCTACGGGTGGGGAATACTATGCCGCCGAGTCGGCCCAGGCACTCTATGAGGCTTACCGCAAGCTGGGCAAGGTGGTGGGATGGAAGCCCACCCGCACCGAGGTGAGCGGCGCGGTCAGCCTGCTGGCCGCTTTGACGCTGGCCTCGAGCCTGCTGGTGTCGAATTGGCGGCGCAGGGTGGTGTGAGGCGCACCCCACTGGCGCGGCTGAGAGGCAGCTTAAGGCCACATAAAAAACCCAATTCACCCCAAGGGGGATGCTTGGCGCGTACACTGGCCCCTGAGAGCCATGTTCAGAACCGCGTTGATCTGCTTTGCTTTGCTGACTCCTCCGACCTGGGCGGCAGAACTCAATCCTCCGCGTATCGGGGACCAGGCGGGCTATACACGGGTGGTGCTGGAGATTCCGCCGGGGGCTCCGTTCCGCCTCGAGCCCCTGGGGCCGGCGCTGCGGGTGACGCTGCCCCATCAAAGCGTCAAGCCCGAGGTCAGACAGGTGGGTACGCCCGAGCTGAGCGGCTATATCTTAGAGCAGCGGGAAGACGACGCGCTCGTCACCCTGCTCACGCCGCAGGGGGTGGGAAGGAGTTGGGGCTTCCGCAAAATCGGACTCGCCCCAGCTGCGGGGACGAATAGGGAGCGGCTGGTGCTAGACATCTCGGGGGCTTTCGTGGATCCTGCGCCCTTGCCGCAGTTGCCTCCGTTCAGCTTCGTCAAGGCTTCGGGCAGGCTTTTCTCGGTGGTGCTGGATGCCGGGCACGGCGGCCCTGACCCCGGGGCGATAGGCCTGGTGATCGAAAAGGAGGTCAACCTCGAGGTTGCTCGGCGGGTGGGCAGCCTGCTCGAGGCTGCCGGGGTCGAGGTGACCTATACCCGCCAGGACGACAGCGCCTTTTCCTCGGACAAACGCACCGACCTCTCACGGCGGGTGGCCCTGGCTCAGGGTAAGGACCTCTTCGTCTCCATCCACGCCAACGCTGCGCCCAGGGGCAAGGAGGATGCGTGGTGCGGCTTGGAGGTCTACTACTTTGGTCCCTCGAGCAAGCCCGTATACCCAGCAGCCCTGCCGCTAGAGGTGCTGCCCCAGCCAGCGCCGGCCCAGACCCCTCTGACTCCGGTTCCACCTGCCCCACCCCCCGACCCCTCATTCCCTGAGCCTGCGCCCGCCGAGACCACGCCCTTGCCCGTGACCCCCGAGGTGGCCATGGGCGTCTTCGAGCCAACCCCCGGGGCCCCAAGCGATTCCCCTCAGGACGGGCCGCAAGCCCGTACGCAGGGAGAGGGTCCCAACCCTGGATCTCTCGAGCCCCTCGAGCCTGTTCCGGCTCCGCCCCCCCTCCTCCCCCAGCCCGCCTCACCCCTCTCCTTGGGCCAGAGCCGCCGGGTTGAGCTCTCGCGTAGCCTGGGGACGAAGCTGCTGGGCTACCTGCTCTCCAGCACCACCGCGGCCAACCGGGGGCTGCGCACCTCCGACTTCTTCGTCAACAAGTACGCTCCCGTGCCCTCGGTGTTGGTGGAGATGGGCTACGTCACCCACCCCATCGAGGGGCTCAACCTCCGCAACCCGCGCTACCTCGACCGCATCGCCTACGGCATCGCCCGTGGGGTGTTGGAGTACCTCGAGCACGACTATCCCGCCCATTAATACCGGATTCGGTTGGTTCATCACCGAAAGGAGTGCTCCGGGATTCAAAAAGCTGGCCTCTGGGTTTTCCCCCACCCCTTCGAGGGTGAAAAGCCCCTCTATTGCTCCGAAAAGGGCTGGCTATACTGAGCGGCATGAGCGAAGCGGTGTTACCCACCCAGGAGCAGGTGCTCGAGGCTTTGAAGGTGGTTAAAGACCCCGAGATCCCGGTCAATATCGTGGATCTGGGGCTGGTCTACGACGTCGAGGTCAAGGAGGATGGGGTCGTGGACATCACCATGACCCTCACCGCCATCGGCTGCCCGGCCCAGGACATCGTCAAGGCCGATGCCGAGATCGCGGTGATGAAGTTCCCTGGGGTTCACACGGTCAACGTGGATTTCGTCTGGAGCCCACCCTGGACCCCGGCCCGCATGACCGAGGACGGCAAGCGCCAGATGCGCATGTTCGGCTTTAACGTCTGAACCTGACCTGGTCGAGGTAGAGCGCGGGGTCGATGGGGTTGGCCGCGGCCACCAGGCGTTTGTAGACCTCTTCAGGGTCTTCGAGGAAGAGGGCTGAGTACTCCGAGGGCGGCAGGACCGCCTCGTAGAAGTGGGTGACGCCTTTTTCCCGCAGCCACTGCACCAGCGCAGCCAGGGCTTCCTCGCCCGGCTTCCCGAAAGCCGGGCCGAAGGCGTCGAGGCTGAGCACCGGGGTCTTGAGCCCGCCTCGCGCGAAAACGGCGTAGCGGGCTTGCTTGCGCTGATCCTGCCAGTCGGTGACCAGCGTCACCACCAGGCGGTTGAAGGAAGCGCTGCGGAGGGCTTGTTGGAGGTCCTCGAGGGTTTCCTTGGGGGCTGCACGCAAACCGACTAGATTGAGTTCCATAACCGCCGTCAGTTTACCGCCTTGCCCGGCGGGGCAAAGCTACCCGCCGCCCCGACCTTGCCCTCACCAGCCCATGCGCTTGCGCAACCCGGTGATGTGCGCGACGTGGTGACTGCCGTGCCCGGCCTACAGCCTCGTTCCATCACACAATTCTGCTGGTGCGCACGACGAACTTCCAGTGGGTGGGGTACTCGAGGTCGGGGTCGGGGTAGGTGTCCATGACCCACCGCTCCAGCTCCCTCACCGAGGAGCGGAAGATCTCCTCGGGGACGCTTTGGGTGAAGGAGTAGAGCCGGTCCTTGATGATCTCCAAGCTGGCTCTGGGGCTGCGCGGCTCGACCCAGTCGGCTACGGCTTTGGTTTTGGGCTCGAGGCCGAGCTGCTTGAGCGCGCGCTCGACTTCCCCCAGGCGCCGCTGGTGGCGGCCCCGCTCGAGGGAGTAACCCAGCCGCCCCAGAATCTCGCCCCACTTCTGCTGGATGCGCCAGTCCTCGCTCTCGCCCTCCGCCTGGTCCCATCCCTCGAACAAGAAGCCCCCCGGCTTGAGCACCCGCAGCGCCTCGCGCAGCGCCAACTCCCAGTCGTCGAGCAGGTGCCAGAAGTGCACCACGATCACCGCGTGCAGGCTCTCGCGCTCGAAGGGCAACTCGCGCGCGTCGCCCTCGACCAGGCGGGCCTTGCGGGCTACGCCGGCCACCTTGTTCTTGAGCACCTCGAGCATGGCTGGATTGATGTCCAGCGCCGTGTAGCGGTAGCCCCGCGCGATGATGGGCACCGCGATGCGACCCGTGCCCGCGCCGATCTCGAGGAAGTGCGGCTCGCGGAACACCCGCTCCACGGGAGCGGTGATGGCCGTGGCGATACGCCCGGAGACTTCGGGCGGATGATACCGCGTGCGGTCGTAGGCATGGGCGACCCGGCTGATGGGGGTCATGCTCTGGGCGTTATGATAACAAGATTAACGCTTCCTTCCAAGTAAGCCCATTGCCCAGCGCCAAGGCATCTGCAATCAGGTAAAGGCTGTACTTCCGAACCCGCTGGGCTCGGGGGTTTTCCTCTGCTTCTCATCGCAGCGGGTATAATCGCGCTGATGCCGGTGTTGGACGGTAAATATCAGGTGCTGGAGGAACTCTGGGAGGAGGGCTTCATCAAAGCCTTCAAGGTTGCCCTCCAGGGGCGGCAGGGGAAGCTTTACTGGTTCGATGTGCACACCCCTGAAGCCCGGGCCGTCTTTGCGGGCTACCGTAACGCTTTGCGCCGCCTGGAAGAGCATCAGGCCCTTCCCGAGGGGCTGGAGATCTCCAACAAGCCCGGCCGCTACTACGCCTTCTGGCCTGAGGGTACCCGCCATCCCCTGCGCAGGGCCAGGCTCAAGCCCATCCAGGAAGCCCTCGAGCCCTTCGGCTATGGTCCCGGCGACTTCGAACTCGCCGAGCAGGAAGGTCGCCCGGTGGTGCTGGACCTGCGGCCCCGCAACGTGCTGGCTACCCCCTCTGTTCCGAGCCAGCCCCAGCCGCTCAAACCTCCAGCCCAGCCCAAAACCCGTGCTCCGCTGCCCAAGGCGGGAATTTGGGGTTGGCTGCCGGGCCTGCTCTTCTTGCTCTTGGGGGTGGGCAGCTTGGCCATGGCGGTGCAGCGCTACCTCAACCCGCCCGAGTACACCCTCCCCGACTTCAGCGGCAAGACCGCTACCGAGGTGCTCGAGACCGTGCGGGGCTGGGGGCTCCGGCTCGAGTTCGGCGAGGGCAGTGACCTCACCCGTCCCGAGGACACCGTGCTCGAGCAGACCCCCGAGCCCGGCAGCCAGGTCAAGCCGGGGCGTAAGCTCACCCTCACCATCAACAAGCACAAGCGCGGCACCGTGCCCACCCTCTCCGGGCGCTCCCTCGCGGATGCGCAGAGGGCTTTGCAGGAAGCAGGCTACGTTCTGGGCAGCGTCGTCAGGATAAATGCGCCCGCCCTGGAGGGTACCGTGCTGACCAGCCGCCCTGTGGCCGGCAGCGCCCTCGCGGCGGGGAAGCCGGTCGGGCTGCTGGTCTCCGCCGGCCCCGGCTCCCGCCGCCCCGAAACGGTACTGCCCAACCTGGTGGGCCTGAACCAGGACGACGCGAAGTACCTGCTGGACGTGGCCGAGCTCAAGGGCAACTTCCGCTCGGTCGTCAGCGGAGCGCCCCAGGGTCAGGTGGTGCGACAGGAGCCCGCGGCAGGGACGCTGCTTCCCAGGGAGGCCGGCGTGAACGTGTATGTCAGCAGTCAGCCCGAAGCCACGGTGCCCGATGGCCCGCCCTTCGCCCAGGACGTGCCCGAGCCGCCCCAGCCCGGCGAGACGGAGCAACCTGGCGTGCGCAACCTTCAGCTCAGCCTGACCCTGCCGCCCGAACTCGAGGGCTCTGAGGTGCGCATCACCCTCCAGGACGACACACGGCCCGATCCGGTGGTGATCTTCGAGGGCCCCACCGCCCCTGGCTGGAAGTTTGAGCCTCCCGGCGGGGTGCCGGTGCAGGGACGGGCCACGATTCGCTGGTACGTCAACGGCCAACTCTACCAGGAGTTCACCGATCCTCCTCAGCCATGAAGGGCGCCTGGGCCGAAGCCATCGCCCGCGAGTACCTGCTGGCTAAGGGCTACACCCTGCTCGAGCGCAACCGGCGTACGCCCTATGGCGAGATCGACCTATGGATGAAAGACGGTGAAACCTACGTGGCCGTCGAGGTCAAGCAGCGCCGCGACCAGCAATTCGGCGCCCCGCTGGAGGCCATCACTCCGGGCAAGCTGGGGCGCATCCGCCGCTCGGCGCTCTACCTGCTGCGCCGCGACGACCTGCCGCTGCGCTTTGAGGCGGTGCTCATCTACGGCACGCCCCGGAAGTTCCGCCTCGAGCACCTGCCCATCGAGCCCTGAAGACCCGCCTCCCCACATTCGTCCCTGCCTCCAGGCGATAACCTGGGGCAGATGTATCGCAACCTCAAAGCCTTCATCGACGACCTCGAGCGCCGCGGCGAGCTCTTGCGGGTGCGTGAGGAGGTTTCCTGCGAGCTCGAGATCACCGAGATCGCCGACCGCATGGTCAAGAGGGGTGGCCCAGCCCTCCTGTTTGAGAGGGTGGAAGGCCGCGACTTCCCCGTGTTCATCGGGGGATACGGCACCGCTGAGCGCACCGCGCGGGCCATGGGCGTGTCCAGCCTGGACGCCCTGGGCGAGCGGGTCGCCAAGCTGATGGAGCTGGATCCCGGCAAGGGGGGCCTCAGGGTCGTGTTCGGCCTGCTGCCCAAGCTGGGCGAGCTCAGGGGCTTTTTCCCGCGGCGGGTCCTTCGTGCCCCCGTGCAGGAGGTGGTGCTCAGGGGCGAGGCGGTAGACCTCTCGCGCCTGCCGGTGCTCAAGTGCTGGCCCCTCGACGGCGGCCCCTTCATCACGCTGCCGCTGGTGATCACCAAAGACCCCGAGACGGGCGAGCTCAACCTGGGCATGTACCGCATGCAGGTGCTCGATCGCAGGAGCACCGCCATGCACTGGCAGTTGCACAAGGTGGGCCGGCGTCACTACGACAAGGCCAAGAAGCTGGGCAAGCGCCTCGAGGTCGCCGTGGCGCTGGGTGGCGACCCCATCCTGACCTACGCGGCCACCGCCCCGGTGCCCCCCATCCCCGGCGTCAATGAGTTCAACCTGGCCGGCTTCCTGCGCGGGGCGGGGGTCGAGCTGGCGAAGGGCGTGACCGTGGACCTCCCCGTGCCCGCCGAGGCCGAGTTCGTGCTCGAGGGCTACGTCGATCCCGCCGAGGAACTGGTGGTGGAGGGGCCCTTCGGCGATCACACCGGCTTCTACACCCTCGAAGACCTCTACCCCCGCTTCCACGTCACCGCCCTCACCCACCGCAAGGGCGCGGTCTACCCCGCGACCATCGTGGGCCGCCCCCCGATGGAGGACGCCTACCTGATCGAAGCCTCCGAGCGCTTGTTCTTGCCCGCCGCCCAGCTCATCTTGCCCGAGGTCGCCGACTACCACATGCCTCCCCCGGGCGTGGCCCACAACTGGGTCAACGTGGCGATCAAAAAGGCTTACCCCGGCCAGGCTTATAAAGTCGCCAACGGCATGTTTGGCCTGGGCCAGATGATGTTCGCTAAGGTGATGGTGGTGCTCGATGCCGGAACCAGGCTCAAACCCGGCTTCGAAGCGCTCATGGAGGCCCTCAAGCACGCCGTTCCGGGCCGCGATACGCTCATCTCGCGTGGTCCCATCGATGTGCTCGACCACTCGAGCCGCTCCATGGGCTACGGCGGCAAGCTCATCCTCGACGGCACCCGCAAGCTGCCGGAGGAGGGGGGAGAGCTGCCCTTCACCCCCAGGGTCCACCCCACCCTTCCCACCTTGCCCGGCGTGCGGCAAAAGCAGTGGCCCGGTATTTGGGCCGCCACCTTCGCCAAGACCGCCCCAGGCCAGGCCCGCGCCCTGGCCGAGCAACTGCTGGCGACCCCTCAGAGCGCTGGGATTCGCCTGCTGCTCCTCACCGACGACGACACCGCCTTAGACCCCGACGAGCTGCTGTGGGCCATCCTCAACAACATCGACCCCGAGCGCGACGCCTGGGTGCTGCCGGGCGCCGAAGGCCCGGTGCTGGTGCTCGACGGCACCCGCAAGCTAGCCGAGGAAGGCTTCACGCGTCGCTGGCCGCCCAAGATCGTCATGAGCCCCGAGGTGGTGCGCCGGGTGGACGAGCGCTGGGCAAAGCTGGGGCTGCCCGCGCGGCCTCGAGGCGAGGTAGCCCCGATGGGCTGAGCCAGATAAAGGGCATCTGAACCTCGAGTCCCTCCCCTTGCGGGTAAGCTGAAGGCATGAAGTGGCGCATCGCTTTGTTGCTGCTGCTTGGCTCGGCCCTGGCCCAGACCCTGGTGGAGGTGACCACCGTGGCGGCCCTTCAGAGCAGCCTGGTTTCGGGGGTGCGTTTCCCCAGCGGCTCTTTCAAGGCGGGAAAGGGAAGCGAGGCCATCGTCGCGCGGATTCCCGATGCGGCTCGCTTCGACCTCGAGGTCTACGCCGCCAGGGGCATCGCCAGCCGCCTGCACGACGCCTTCGTGATGCAGATCATGACCAGCTTCGCTTCGGCGGGTTACTTGCAGGAGGGCTGGCCGCAGACCCAGCAGATCGGGGGTGAGACCCGCACCCGCTACGACTTCCGCGACGATAGCGGCAAAGCGGCGCTGCTTTTCATTGTGCGCAAGGGAGATGAGCTGGTGTTCGTGGTGGGGAAGCAGAGATAGCTGCCGGTGGGTTTGACTTATGCCTTCAGGGGGCACAGCATGGGGGTATGCTGCTGTGGTCTGAACTCGAGGCCGCCATTCCCCTCGACGAACTGCCCGCCTTTCACCGTGCATTCCTGGACATGCACCGGCCTGAACTCGGCGCGCAAGCCCTGCCGCTGCGCCGGGTGCAGCAGTATGTGAGCCAGACCCTGCGCACCCTGGTGGGCAGGGGGCTGGCCGAGGTGGCGGAGGGGGATTTCAAGGTGCTGCCCGAAGCCCTACCCGAGCCCTACAGAAGCCGCTTTGCCTGGTCGGGGGGATATGACCTGCCTCCTTCCTCTGGCAATCCGCTAATATAAAGCCCTGTATGCGCGTTATCGTCATCGGCACGCGGGGGAGTCTGCTCGCGCAAGCCCAGACCCGCTACGTGGTGGAGTTGCTGAAGGAGAACTGGCCTGAGGCGGAGTTCAAGGTCAGAACTGTGCAGGCTAAGGTTGGTCAGGATGCCACGGCAGCCGAGTTGCGCCAGGCGTTGCAAAACCGCCAGATCGATATCGCCCTGCACTCCATGAAGTACCTTCCCGCCGAAACCCCCGGGGATTTGCACCTGGTAGCGGTAACCCGCCGCATGGAGCCGCGCGAGGCCTTTCTGGGCCGCAGCGCCAAGCGCCTGGAGGACCTTCCTAAGGGGGCCGTGGTGGGGGCCAGCACCCTCTGCCGCAAGGCTCAGCTGCTGGCTTTCCGCTCCGACTTGCAGGTCAAGGCTCTGAGCGGCGACCTCGACGACCGCCTGGCGGCGCTGGGCAGCGGCGACTACGATGCGATTGTGATGGGGGCTGCCGAGCTGCTGCGCATGGATTTGCACAACCGTATCGACCAGATGCTCAGCCCCGAGGTCATCCTGCCCCCGGCGGGACAGGGGGCGCTGGGGCTCGAGGTGCGCCGGGGGGACGATTGGGCCGAGGAATTGGCCTACAGCCTCAACCACCGCCCTTCGGCGGACCGGGTCTATGCCGAACGGGCCTTTGTCAAGGCCCTGGGGATGGGGCTTGCTGCTCCGGCGGGTGCGTTGGCTACCGTGGAGGACGATGGCTTGCTGCGCCTGGAGGGTGTGGTGGTTTCCCCCGATGGCCGCGAAATCATCCGCGCCGAGATCGAGGGTGACGCCTCCGAAGCCGTGGAGCTGGGCGACGAGTTGGCTTTGGATCTGCTGGAGCAGGGGGGCAGGGAATTGCTGGCGGGAGTCGAGATTAGCGGTTAGGATCGTAATACGTGTCTGGTGGGGCAATCTACCGCAAGTAAGTCGGGATTACTGACATTTGTCCCGGCGGGCCGCTATACTTTATAGAGCCATGGTGATGAAACGTCTGACCCGGCAGCGTAAAGCAGTGCTCGAGGTGGTGCGCGGTGCGAAGGGACACCACCCCGACGCCGCTTGGGTCTACCAGGAAGTGCGCAAGCTGGTGCCCAGCATCAGCCTGGGCACGGTGTACCGTACCCTCGAGGCCTTGGTCGAAGAGGGTTACCTGCTCCCCCTGACCCGCAGCGGCGAGGCCACCCGCTACGAGGCCAACCTCGACGGTCACTTGCACATGATCTGCAGCCGCTGCGGTGAATACTACGACCTGCACGTGCACCTGCCCGACTTGTTGGCCCAGGCTCGCACGCAGTACCCTCACCTGGATATCTCCGGCGTCCAGGTCGAGTACGAGGGGGTCTGTGAGCGCTGCCGCTCCGATTTGCAATCCTGAACTAACCCTCGAGGAGCAACCGGGATAGCTCCTCGGGTTTTTCTTGCTGGGGCAGGTGGCCGCAGTTCCTCAGCATCAGCAGGCGGCTGCCGGGGATCGCTTCGGCCAGCGCCCCGGCGGAATCGGCGGGGGCGATGTGGTCCTGCTCGCCCCAGACGATGGTGGTCGGGATCTTCAGCTTGCGCAACTCCTGGGGCTTGAACAGGCCCCACAAGGCCTGCCACATCAGCCAGCGGTAGGTGGAGAAGTAGGCCCGCCGCTGCTCGTCGCTCCAGACCCGCTCCCAAACCCGCTCGCGCAGGAAGGTCTGCAATTCGGAGGGGAGGGCCTCGAGGTCGTGGTAGTAGGGCCGCAGGCTAGCATAGGCCAAATCTTGGTCGCGACGAAAGCTGTTGTAGAGCCGCTCGCCCAGTACAGGCAGCAAGAACAGCAGCAGGCGCGGGTTGAGCCGACCCCTGAGGGCGGGGCCGTCCAGCAGGAAGAGCCGTTCTACGCGCTCGGGGTGCTCGAGGGCGAAGCGCAGGGCGATGGCCGCCCCCAGCGAACTGCCCACCAGCGTGACGCCGGAGTTGCCTTGGGGAAAGAGGGCCTCGAGCAGTCCCCGAAGGGTCTGGGTGAAGAAGCGCAGGGTGTAGGCCCGGTGGGGATGGTCGCTGCGGCCAAAGCCCGGCAGGTCGGGGGCGATCACCCGGCGGTGGGGGGCGAGCAGGGGGATCAGGCGCTGCCAGGAGTCGGCCTCGTCGCCCAGCCCGTGCAGCAGAAGCAGGGGGGAGGGCTTCTGCGGGGCGGCATCGTAGAGGAAAAGCCTGAGGCTGCCGGCCTGTACCTCGCGACGGTGGGGCTCCAGGATAGGGGGCACCTTGAACTGGGGCTTCATCTCATGAGCCTTTCTACAGCACCTCGGCTAGGTCCTTGAAGGCTTGGGGCATCGTCGGGAGCTTGCCCCCATCGGCCCAGTTCATGCGCAGGTCGCGCACGGACCCTTCTCCCACGCCCATGCCGCTGGGAAATAGCGGGCGGTAGTCCAGGCTGCCGCCGAGCCTTTCCCCACCGAAAGCTTGCTCGAAGGCGGCTACCTCTTTGGGGTGCCCAAAGGTGAAGGCGTAAAGCGTTTCGCCCTCCTGCCATACAAAGCGGGGCTCGAGGCGCAGCCCCTCGAGCCTGCCTGTCTTGCGTACGAACACCCGCTCCCTTCCCGGGCGCAGCCGCAGCGTCGCCCGCAGCACCTCGCCCAGCGCGCCAAAACTCCCCACGAAAGGGCGCACCAGGTCGTAGCCCTGCACGTTCTTGACCACCTTGCCCCCGGCCTGCAGTACCCGGCCTTTGGGGGTGCGAAACTCCAGTCCCAGTACCTCGGCGGCGAAGAAGAAGTTCTGCCCGAAGCCCCCGCGTGCGAGCAATCCGCCCACTCCGCCGGGCAACTCCACCGGGGGAAAGGGGGGATAGAGCCCCTGCGGCAGGGAGTCCCAGACTTCCAGCAGCGGCGTGTCGCCGCTGACCACCAGGTATTGGTCGTCGGCGCAGAGCTCGAGGACAGCCATGCTTTTACCTTACCCTACCCCAGCAGTCCGGCCAGATGGGATGAAATTGGGAAAACTATGAGATAACTGAAGAGTGCGGTGAGTACGGGATGAATGTGGTGCCGTGACCTAAACTTCGGCTGACGGCGCTCTCATGAAGTTGAAGAAAGCTGCTCTAGGCTAGGTTCGGAGGTGAGTCAATGAAGCGTGCTATAGCGCTGTTAATGCTGGGACTGGGCCTCGTAGCCCACGCCGAGCCCCAGCTCAGCCCTCAGAACATCGTCGTCAACCCCGTGCCTACCGACTTGCAGGTACAGGTTGGTGTGGACCGCGACCCCACCGGACGCGGCAACCCCACCTACCAAATCGGCGAGAAGATCGTGATCAACGTCTCGGTCAACCAGGACGCTTACGTCTACTTGTTCGGGGTTTACCCCAACGGGGAGATCTCGCCCATCCTGCCCAACCCTTACGACCGCGACAACTTCCTGCGGGCCGGAGAGACCCGCCGCTATCCTCCGGTGGGCGCCCGCTACCAGTTCACCATCGACGGCCCTGAAGGCCAGCACCGGGTGCTGGCGGTGGCCTCCAAGCGCCCGCTCAACATCGGCAGCATCATCGACTCGAGCCTGCGCCCCTTGGTGCGCGGAGCCGATGCCCTGGGCCGGGCCATCGCCATCGTGGTTACCCCGGTGCCCGAACAGGACTGGACCACCGACGTAGCCTTCTTCACCGTGGGCCGTGCTCAGCCCCAGCCCATCAGCGGCACCCTGGTGGTCAACTCCACTCCCCAGGGAGCCCAGCTCTACCTCAACGGGCGCTTCGTGGGCAGTACCCCCGTCACCGTCCGCGTGACGCCGGGTCGTCAGGACGTCGAATTGCGGCTGGCTGGGTACGAAACCTACCGCACCTCGGTCAACGTCAACCCCGGGCAGACCGTCAACATCAACGCCACCCTCGAGCGCACCCGCCCCAGCACCGGCACCCTGGTAGTCAATTCCAGCCCGCAAGGAGCCCAGGTCTACGTCGATGGCCGCTTCGTGGGCAATACGCCCTTGAGCATCGGCATCAACCCTGGGCGGGCGGATATTGAAGTTCGGCTCGATGGCTACGACACCTTCCGCACCTCGGTGGTGATCGCCCCTGGCCAGACCACCACCATCAACGCCGGCCTCAACCCCTCCCGGCGCACCGGCGTGCTCAGCGTGAGCTCCAGCCCCAGCGGCGCCGACGTGTACATCGACAACCAGCGGGTGGGCCGCACCCCTTACTCGGTGCAGATCAACGAGGGCACCTACGACGTGCGGATCAGCCTGAGCGGCTACACCGACTACCGCACCACGGTGCGCGTTGAGCGGGGCCAGGAAACCCGCATCAACGCCCAGCTCGTCCCCCTGCGTGCCCAGCTCACCATTTCCGCCAACGTCGAGGCCAGGGTCTTCGTAGACGGGGCGGAGCTTGGCACCGTGGGCCCCGGCGGCACCGTTCGCTTCGACGTGAGCCCCGGTCGCCACCAGGTCGTGCTGCTGTCCCCCGGCTACCGGGTCTTCGTCACCGAGGTCAGCTTGCGTAGCGGCGAGAACGAGACCATCCGCGCCAACCTCAGCCGTTTGAACTTCTAGGCCCTGCGGCAGGCAAAGGACCGGGCGAGCACCCCGGTCCTTTGCCTTGAGGAACGCTTGTGGCTCGTGATACCGGATTCAAAAAGATAATCACCCAAACCAAAGACCTTCAGAGGCTATCTTTTTGAATCCTAGAGCACTCCCTTCGGTCGGGTCAGTTCGTTCCCATTCGGGAACGAACTGACCGAATCTGGTATGATTCGTCTTTTGGCCAGGGTTGAGGTGTTCGGCCTCGGCAATTGTTTACAAGTTTTGTCACCTATGCTAACCTACCTTCCATCCCGGCGCAAAGCCGGGATGGGTGTGGCAACACCCTCAGGTCTTATCCAGAGCAGCGGAGGGAACGGCCCTGCGAAGCTGCGGCAACCCGTAGGGGCTTTCAGCCAGCAACCTGAAGCGTCTCTGCGTAGGTGCCAATTCCGGCCCGGACATCATCCGGGAAAGATAAGGGGGTTTCTTGTGCTCGAAACTATGCCTAAGCCTCAGATCATGCGCGTGCTTTCGTGTTCCAGGCGCTGTTGTCCTGGCCTCGTCGCTGGCCGTTGGCAATTGGAATCGTCTGCTATGGGAGCACAGCATGAGCTTTTTGGACCAAGAACCCGCCCATAACTTCAAGAAGCACCCCTCACTTCCCGAGGCTCTTTCAGCCGCGCAACGCATCCACGGCGAGGTGCGGCGTCCTGGCATGAGCTACCGCGTGCAGCTTGCCTGGGATGGCAAGCGGCTCACCGGGCGGCTGGGTGGGGCGATTTTCGGCGAGGGTGTATACCTCGAGGCTCACCAGGGCCAGCTTCTGGGCTCGCTGTCCAGCAGCGGGCGAGTCCTTGCCCTGCATGCCCAGCACGAGGGGAGCAGCCTCCAGCTTCGCCTGGTAGGGGCCGAGCGCAGCTCGAGCGCGTCGCTGGAGCTTTCAGGGGACTCAGCCTCGGGGTGGGCCTACCTCGAGGGCGTGGTGCAGCCGGTGGAGGTCGAGTTCAGCCCCGCCCGGCTTCTCGCCCGCATCGGCTCTGATCAGGAAGTGACGCTACGCCACCCTGGCTTTGCGGCCTGGGTGCTGGCGGTGGTGGCGTTGGCGGCAGACGCGGCGGCCCGCGATGCTTGGCGGGTGCTGCTGGAAAGCTACACGGGTTGGGCCGAGGCATGAGCGGGGTGGTGGTCTGGTTTACCGGGCTTTCCGGCGCGGGCAAGACCACGCTGGCCAAAGCCCTCGAGGTTCACCTCTACGAAGCGGGCCAGAAGGTCGAGCACCTCGACGGTGACGTGGTGCGCGAGCACCTGTCGAAGGGGCTGGGCTATAGCCGTGAGGACCGCGACACCAACATAAGGCGCATCGGCTTCGTGGCCAATCTGCTGGCCAAGCACGGCGTGATCGTGCTGGTGAGCGCGATCAGCCCCTACCGGCTTACCCGCGAGGAAGTGCTCTCGCAGGCTCCCAAGAAGCTCGAGGTCTTCGTAGACGCGCCGCTGGAGGTGCTGATCGAGCGCGACGTGAAGGGGCTTTATGCCAAGGCGCTCAGGGGAGAGATCGCCAATTTCACCGGGGTTTCCGACCCCTATGAGCCCCCCCTGAACCCCGATCTGCACCTGCGGACCGATCAACTAAGCCTCCAGGAGAGCCTCGACCGCCTGTTGAGCGCGCTCGAGCGCTTGGGTGTCGAAGTGCGGGTGAGGACGTGAAAACGACGTCGAACGCCCAGGGGCGGGCCTCTGCGCAGCTTCTAACCCCCGATGTCTGGAACGCGCAAACCGACCCTTTGGCCGTCATCGGGTGGGCGCTGGAGAATTACCCCGATCTGCTCATGACCAGCGCCTTCAACCTCAACGGCGTCGTGCTCATCGACCTGGCCGCTAAAGCGGGGTACACCGGCGAGGTGGTGTTCGTGGACACCGGCTACCACTTTCCCGAGACCTTGCAAACCCGCGATCGCCTCGAGGCCCGCTATCCCCAGATGCGCTTCGTCACCTTGAGTGCCGGCCTAGCTGAGGAGCCCTGGGGGGAAGAGCGCTACCGCAGCGACCCCGACGGCTGCTGCGCCGTACGCAAGGTGGCCCCCCTGCGCGACTACCTGGCCCAGAAGAACCCCAGTGCCTTGCTCAACGCCAGAAGCCGCGACCAGGCTTCGACCCGGGCCTCTCTCGGCTTCCTCGAGCGAGGGGAGCGTCTGCGCATCAACCCGCTGGCTTACTGGACGCGCGATAGGCTGGAGGCCTACGCCCGCGAGCACGACCTGCCGGTCAACCCCCTGTACGCCTCGGGTTTCCTGAGCATCGGCTGCTGGCCCTGCACGCGAGCGGTGCGTCCCGGTGAGGATGCGCGCTCGGGCCGCTGGGACGGCAAAGGCAAGACCGAGTGCGGGCTGTGGGTGGGGGAGAAGGCGCTTTAGCGCCGCACGCCGAGGAGTGTCTTTTGCGATGAAAAAGTTGATAAATTTTGTCTACAAAAGCCAACCGGAGGTTCGGCCATGAGCCAAGGGCGCATCGCCCCGCACGGTGGAACCCTGGTGAACCGCCTGTTGCCAGTCGATCCTCGTGAATACGCCCATCTCCCCGCGCTCGAGCTCGCTGAGCGCAGCTACGCCGACCTCGAGCTCATCGCCACCGGCGTCTACTCCCCGCTGGAGGGATTCTTGGGTGAGGCCGACTACCAGAGCGTAGTCGAGCGAATGCGCTTAGCGAACGGCCTACCCTGGAGCATTCCGATCACCCTGAGCGTGCCCAAAGACCAGGCCCGCAGCTATCGGGGAAAGGTGCGGCTCACCCGAAACGGCCAGACCCTCGGCCTGCTCGAGGTCTTTGAGCAGTACACCCCGGACCGGCAAAAAGAGGCCCTCGAGGTCTACCGCACCACCGACCCGGCCCACCCTGGCGTGGCTGCTCTTTTGCGTCAGGGTGAGGTCAACCTGGCCGGGCGGGTGAGCCTGTTCCGCTTGGACCGGGGGGAATTCCCCCAACACCACTACACCCCCCTCGAGACCCGCCAGATCTTCCACGAGAAGGGCTGGAAGACGGTGGTAGCCTTCCAGACCCGCAACCCCATCCACCGCGCCCACGAGTACTTGCATAAGGTGGCCCTCGAGCACCTTGACGGCCTATTCCTCAACCCTTTGGTGGGGGCCACCAAGCAAGACGACGTGCCCGCCAGGGTGCGGATGGAGGCCTACCGGGTGCTGCTCGAGCGCTACTACCCCAAGGAGCGGGTACTGCTGGGGGTCTACCCGGCGGCCATGCGCTATGCCGGGCCGCGCGAGGCCATTTTGCACGCCATCAGCCGTAAGAACTACGGCTGTACCCACTTCATCGTCGGGCGCGACCACGCCGGGGTGGGCAGCTACTACGGCACCTACGACGCGCAGGAGATCTTCGAGGCCTTCGCTCCGGGGGAAATCGGCATTACGATCCTCAAGTTCGAGCACACCTTCTACTGCCGTACCTGCGGTTCCATCGTCTCCGCACGTACCTGCCCGCACGACAGCGCGCACCACCTCACCCTCTCGGGAACCCGCGTGCGCGAGCTCTTGCGCTCGGGGGCTGCGCTACCGCCGGAGTTCACCCGCCCCGAGGTGGCCGAGGTGCTGCGTGCGGCCTACCGGGATGAAGCGCTGAGGGGGGCCTAGGGTGCTCGAGGTCCTCGTGGGTTTCGTGATCGCCCTGAGCATCGGCCTCTCGGGGGTGGGGGGCGGAACCATTACTGCTCCTGTCTTGATCCTCTTTCTGGGCATACCTGCTGAAGTTGCGGTGGGCACGGCGCTGCTGTTCTCAGTCTTCGCCAAGATCCCCGCCGGTCTGGTTTACTTTGCCCGCAAGCAGGTCAACCTGCGGGCGCTGACTTGGCTGCTGGCCGGGGGGGTGCCTGCGGTGGCGGCGGGGAGCCTCCTGTTGGGTTCGCTCAAAAGTCACAAGGATACTGTTTTGCTGGTCATCGGCCTGACCATCATCGCCGTGGCCCTGATCAACCTAGCGCTTACCTTCAAGAAGATCCGCCCGCGCAGTCTCCATCCCGCCTGGATCGTCCTGATTGCGGCGTTTATCGGTCTCGAGGTGGGCTTTTCCTCGGCGGGTGCGGGCGCTTTGGGAACCCTGCTGCTCATGAGCGCGACCCGCTTGGCTCCTAAGGAAGTGGTGGGAACCGACATCTGCTTCGGCCTGATCCTCTCGGCCATCGGCGGCGGGCTTCACGCGGCCTTGGGCCAGGCCGACTTCGCTCTGCTGCTCAAAATCGCCGCGGGTGGCTTGCTGGGATCGCTGGCTGGGGTTTGGTTGGCCCAACGAATCGCCCAGCGCCCCTTCCGGCTGGGGCTTTTGCTGTGGTTGATGTTTATCGGCTCGCATCTGGTGCTTCGGAGCGCGCCGAGTCTGGCTCGGTGAACCATGACGCTACCTCATGCTTATTACCCCGTGATGCTGGACCTTCGAGACCGCCCCGTGCTGTTCGTGGGGGGCGGCTGGGAGACGGAGACCAAGGTGCGGGGCTTGCTGGGGGTGGGGGCCCGGGTGACGCTGCTCTCCCCCGGCGAGCACCCCGGCCTCGAGCCCCTGGTCCAAGAGGGCCGACTGAGCTGGCTGCGGCGGGGGTATCAGCGGGGCGACCTCGGAGGCTTCTGCCTGGTGATCTCGCACCCCGCGGACCAATCGCTCAACGCCGAAGTGGCCCGAGAGGCCCGCGAGCGCGGCATCTGGCTCAACGCGGTCGATGACCCCGCGCACTGCGATTTCATCCTGCCCGCGGTGCACCGCCAGGGCGAGCTGGTGATCGCGGTCTCCACCAGCGGGGTGGCCCCCGCCTTGGGGGTGCGCATCAAGCAGCGGCTGGCCCGGGAGTACGGCCCCGAGTACGCCGAATACCTGCGGCTTTTGCGCCCGTTCCGCGCCATCGTCGCCGAGACCTTCCCCGATGACTTCGAGGCCCGCAAGGCCGCCTGGTACCGCATGATCGACAGCCCCGCGCTGGAGTTGGCGGCGCGGGGGGAAGTCCAGGCCGCTCGCGCGGTGTTGCTGGAAGCCTTGCGCCACAACCCCAACCCACATCCGCGGGAGGGGAATGCAGCAGTACCAGCGTCGGTATCCGCACCGGAGGTGACGCCGTGAAGGGCAAGGTCTATCTGGTGGGGGCGGGTCCTGGCGACCCCGAGCTGCTCACGCTCAAGGCGGTGCGGGTGTTGGGAGAAGCCGAGGTGGTGCTCTACGACCGCCTGGTGGGCCCGGAGGTCTTGGGGTTGATCAACCCGCTGGCACAGAGGGTCTACGTGGGCAAGGAGCAGGGGGAGCAGGAGCGAGTGCAGGAAGACATCTTCCGGCAACTGCTCTTCCACGCCCGGGCTGGGCGCAAGGTGGTGCGGCTCAAAGGGGGCGACCCCCTGGTCTACGGTCGCGGGGGGGAGGAGTGGGCCTTGCTGGCTGAAGAGGGCATCGCAGTGGAGCTGGTTCCCGGGCTGAGTTCGACCCTGGCGGTGCCCGGGCTGGCCGGCATCCCCCTCACGATGCGCGGGGTGGCGGGGGGCTTGGCGGTGCTCTCGGGGCATGCGCAAGGGGGGGTGTTGCCCGAGCTTGCCCCTTACGCCCGCATCGATACCCTGGTGATCCTGATGGGGGTCAAGGCGCGGGCCCAGATCGCCCAGGGGTTGATCGGGGCCGGGCGCTCCCCCGCAGAGCCCATCGCCTTCATCGAGAAGGGTTCCACCCCCCAGGAGCGGGTGGTGATGGCCACGCTGGGGGAGGTGGCCGCGGGAGGGGTCGAGGTGCAATCCCCCGCCGTGTGGGTCATCGGGCAGGTGGTGCGGTTGAGGGAGCGCTTGCGGGCGGCGGGGCGTGCCGTCGCCGGCGCTTTGGGTTAGGGAGAAAAGGCCATGTCAGAAGCAAAGCTGTCCAAAGTCGAATACGTGAAGATCGCCAGCAATCGCCTGCGCGGGCCGGTAGACGCCGAGCTGCACGATGGCAGCGACCACTTCAGCGAAGAGGGCTACCAGATCCTCAAATTTCACGGCATCTACCAACAGGACGACCGCGATGTGCGCAAGGCGCGTAGAGCCCAGGGCCTGGGGCCCGATTACTCCTTCATGATCCGGGTGGCCATTCCCGGCGGGGTGCTCACGCCCGAGCAATACCTCACCCTCGACCGGCTGGCCGACGAGCTGGGCAACGCGACACTGCGCCTCACCACCCGCCAGGCCATCCAGTACCACGGGGTGCGCAAGGGGGGCCTCAAGCCCTTGGTGCAGGTGCTCAACCGCAACCTGCTCACCACCCTCTCGGCTTGCGGGGATGTGGTGCGCAACATCGTGGCCTGCCCGGCGCCTTTTGCCGACCGTCAGCGCGCTGAGTTATACCGCTACGCCAAAGAGCTCTCCGAGCGGCTCAAGCCCAAAACCCGCGCCTACTACGAGATCTGGCTCGATGGGGAGCGAGCGGCGAGCCTCGAGGAAAACGAACCCCTCTACGGCGATACCTACCTGCCGCGCAAGTTCAAGATCGGCTTCGCCTTCCCCGGCGACAACTGTGTGGACGTTTACACCCAAGACATCGGGATCGTCCCGGTGGTGGGGGAGGGGGGGCTCGAGGGCTTCACCCTGCTGGTAGGTGGCGGGCTGGGCCAGAGCCACGGGGCCAAGGAAACCCACCCCGTGCTGGCCAAACCCCTCGCCACCGTTGGGCCCGAGCAGCTCTTCGAGGTCGTCGAGGCCATCGTCAAGGTGCAGCGCGACCACGGGCGACGCGATGACCGCAAGTATAGCCGTATGAAGTACCTCGTCGAGGCCTGGGGCCTCGAGCGCTTCAAGGCCGAGGTCGAGCGCTACGTGGGCTACGCCCTCCCCGAAGCCCGAGCGCTGGCGTGGCTCTCGGGCGACGACCACCTGGGCTGGCATGAGCAGGGCGACGGCAGGCTGTTCTTCGGGCTCTTTGTGGAGAACGGGCGGGTCAAGGAAAATCTGCGTGCGGCGATCCGCGAGGTGGTGCAGCGATTTGCCCCCGAGGTGCGCCTCACCGCCCAGCAGAACCTCCTCTTCGTCGGCCTCGATCCCTCCAATCAGGCCGCCGTTGAGGCCATCTTGCGCAACCACGGCGTGGCCCTTCCCGGCACGCTCCCGCTCGTCGTGCAGAACGCCATGGCCTGCCCGGCCCTGCCCACCTGCGGCCTGGCCATCACCGAGAGCGAGCGGGTGATGCCCCAGGTGATCCGCGAGCTCGACGCTGTGCTGAAGAGGCTCGAGCTACACGATGGCCCCATCCCCCATGTGCGCATGACCGGCTGCCCCAACGGCTGCGCCCGGCCCTACAGCGCCGAGGTGGGGCTGGTGGGCCGCAGCCTGAACTCCTACACCGTCTACCTGGGCGGCAGCCCCTTGGGAACCCGACTGGGGCAGCTCTACCTCGACAACGTGGGGCGCGAGGAAATTGCCCGCCGGCTCGAGCCGGTCCTCGAGGCCTACAAGCGCGAGCGGCTCGAGGGCGAAGCCTTTGGGGACTACTGCCACCGCGTGGGCGTGGAGACGCTCAGGGAGCGTTTTGGCAATCTGGCTTCGGCGTAGGAGTGAAGGGTTCCGGTTTAAGTACCCACGCTTCGCGTTCCCATCAGCGTGCGGACAAACGCTTCTTGTGGGGGTTCAAGATGCAGGAAAATCCAGCGAAGCACTTATACCGGATTCAAAAAGATACTCTTCAAAACCAAAACCCAGAGGCTATCTTTTTGAATCCCAGAGCACTCCCTTCGGTCGGGTCAGTTTGTTCCCGAATGGGAACGAACTGACCGAATCTGGTATTAGTACACCGTCGCATAGATGCCTGGGGTACCCGGATTCGCGGAGAGGGTGGGGTACGGGGTACAGGTGTCTCTACGACGGTGTACTTAGCGTAGAACGATCCCCCCTAGCCCACCGCCGCCAGCGCCTCGGCCAGCCTGGCCTGGATGTCCTTGGGGCTCTCGAGGCCCACCGAAAAGCGGATCATCTCGGGCCTTACCCCCGCGGCCAGGCGGGCGGGCTCGGGGATGCGAGAGTGGGTGGTGGTCCAAGGGTGAACCGCCAGCGTGCGTGCATCGCCCACGTTGGGGGCCTGGAGAAGTTTGAGGTGGGCCAGGAAGCGGCTGGCTCCCTCGAGCCCGCCTTTCACGCCGAAGGTCAGGATGCTGCCGAAGCCGCCCCGCAAGTACTGCGAGGCCCGGGCATGGGCCGGGTCGCCCTTCAGGCCGGGGTAGCGCACCCAGGCCACCTGGGGCTGCTCCTGCAGCCATGAGGCGACCTCGAGGGCGCTTTTCGAGGAGCGCTCCACCCGCAACTCGACGGTCTCGATCCCCTGGAAGAGCAAATAGGCGTTGAAGGGCGAGAGCACCATGCCCCCCAGCGATAGGCCCAGTTGCCGCACGCGCTCGAGAAAACATCGCGGGCCAAGGGCTTCCCACGGAACGCGACCCTGGGCATCGGGCGTGGTGAACTGCGGATAGCGCCGCCAGATCTCGCTCGAGCGGGCCAGCACTGCTCCGCCCAAAATCGAGCCGTGCCCGCTGGCCCACTTGGTCAGGCTGTGGGTGACGACGTGGGCGCCGTGCTCGAGGGGCCGCGCCAACGCACCCACCGCCCCGAAGGTGTTGTCCACGATCAGGGCCACGCCGTGCGCCTCGCACAGCCGGGCCAGCCCTTCCAAGTCGGGCAGCTCGAGCGAGGGGTTGCCCAGCACCTCGGTATAGACCGCTCGAGTGCGCTCGTTGAGCACCGCCCGTACTGCCCCCACCTCGGGGGCGACGAAGTGCACCTTGAGGCCCATCAGGCCGAAGACCTGGTTTAAGAGCCCCACCGTGCCGCCGAAGAGCCCAGGGCTGGCCACGATCTCGTCCCCCGAGCGCACCAAAGCGAGCAATGCCGCGAAGCTGGCGGCTTGCCCCGAAGCCAGGCATACCGCCCCGATGGCCTCCTCCAGGGCGCTCAGGCGTTCTTCGAGCGCGGCCACAGTGGGGTTTTGCAATCGGGTGTAGGTGTAGCCCTCGCCCGTGGCGAACTTGTGCGCGCCCTCCTCGAGGCTTGCGAAGCTGTAGGCTGCCGCCGCGTAGATGGGCACTCCCACGGCGTGATGGGGGTCGTCGGGTATTCCGCTGAGTACGGCCAGGGTTGAAAAGTCCACAAAAATCCCCTCCTCGGACGTTCTTCCGAAGAAGGGCACAGGCCCTTCTTCTATCTTTCCCCGGGCCTGGCGGTGAGGCCCTGAGGCGGAATTAGCACCAAGCGTAGCCGCCGGCTCGGCTATGGGTGGGGCGTGTACCCGACCGCAGATGGGCGAGCGTGGCTACAGGTTGCCGCAGTGTCGTCGGGCCGTTCCCTCGACTGCTCTGGATAGAAGAACGTGCTGATTGTGGCCCTGAAGCTCAGGGTTAGCCCCGATGGTAGGGGTTGGGCAAGGCGGCGTCAAGACGGAGACCCGCCCCCCGCGTCCCTACTTCCGCTCCTGCACCCGCTTGTGCATCTGTGCGATCAGCTCGCTCACCGGCAGCGTGCGCTGTTCCTTGACGTGCCGCTCGCGCAGGTTTACCGTGCCCGCTTCGGCTTCCTTGTCGCCGACTACCAGGATCAGGGGGATTTTCTGAAGCTCGGCATCGCGGATCTTGGCGTTCATGCGCTCGCTGCGGTCGTCGATCTCGACGCGGAGCTTGTTTTTGCGCATCTGAGCGGCGACCTGTTGGGCGTAGCCCAGGTGGCGGTCGGCGATGGGGACGATCACGGCCTGGATGGGGGAGAGCCACAGGGGGAAGTCTCCGGCGGTGTGCTCGAGGTAGAAGGCGAAGAAGCGGTCGAAAGAACCCATGATGGCGCGGTGGATGATGACCGGGGTCTCTTTCTCGCCCCGCTCATTGGTGAACTCGAGGCCAAAACGCCCCGCGCTGATGAAGTCGAGCTGGTTGGTGGCGATGGATTCCTCTTTGCCCAATACGGTGCGAAGCTGCACGTCGAGCTTGGGTCCGTAGAAGGTGGCTTCTCCGATGCCTTCGACGTACTGAGCGCCGGTCTCCTCCAGCGCCGAGCGGATGGCGGTGATGGCCTCGTCCCAGTGGGGGCCGGGCTCGCCGAACTTCTCGGGGTTGTTCTCGAAGTCGGGCAGGGAGAGGCGGAACCAGTAGTCGCTGATGCCGAAGTCCTTGTAGACCTCGTCGAAGAGCTGGATCACCCGGATGAATTCCTCCTTGACCTGGGCCTTGGAGCAGTAGATGTGGGCGTCGTTCTGGGTGAAGCCGCGCACCCTGGCCAGCCCTGAGAGCGTGCCGGAGAGCTCGAAGCGGTAGACGGTGCCGAACTCGGCCAGGCGTAGGGGCAGGTCGCGGTAGCTCTTGAGCCGGGCTTTGTAGATCATGTGGTGGTGCGGGCAGTTCATGGGCTTGAGGTAGTATTCCTCGCCCTCGATCTCGATGGGAGCGTACATGTCGTCTTTGTAGTAGGGGAGGTGCCCGGAGGTGTAGTAGAGCTTGGAGTTGGCGATGTGCGGGGTGATGACGTAGTGGTAGCCGTGCTCCTGCTCCTTTTCGTACATGTACTGCTCGAGCTGCCGCCGGATGAAAGCCCCCTTGGGCAGCCACAGAGGTAAGCCCTTGCCCACCTCTTCGCTGATGGTGAAGAGATCGAGCTCGGCTCCTAGCTTGCGATGATCGCGCTTCCTGGCCTCTTCCTGAGCCCAGAGGTAGTGCTCGAGCTCTTCCCTCGAGCGGAAGGCGATGCCGTAGATGCGTTGGAGCATGGGACGCTTGGAGTCGCCCCGCCAGTAGGCCCCGGCCAGCGAGGTGAGCTTGAAGTGTGGCGGAATGCGGCCCGTGCTGGGGACGTGGGGTCCCCGGCAGAGGTCGGTGAAGCCGTAGCGCTCGTCTCCCTGCTTGTAAAAGCTGATCTCCTCGCCTTGGGGAAGGTCCTGGATGAGCTCGGTCTTGTAGGGGTCCACCCCCTCGAAGCGCTTTAAGGCTTCCTCCCGCGGCAGGACGAAGCGCTCCAGAGGCAGGTCGGCCGCCACGATCTGGCGCATCTTCTCCTCGATGATGGGCAGATCTTCCTCGCGCAGGGGTGTGGGGGCGTCGATGTCGTAGTAGAAGCCGTTCTCGATCACCGGCCCGATGGCGAGCTTGACGTCTTCGGGCTTGAACCCCCGCTCGGCGTAGAGTTCGCGCACGGCCTGAGCCATCACGTGGGCGAGGGTGTGGCGGAAGAGCTGAGCGAACTCGGGGTCTTTTTCGGTGAGGATCTTGATCTTCGCGCCGCTGGCCTCTGAAGGCAAGGGCTTGAGCAGGTCGTAGAGCTCACCGTTCACGATGGCGCCGATGGCGGCTTTGGCGAGCCCCGGCCCGATGGCTTGGGCGGCGTCTTTGGCCGTCGCACCCTGGGGGAGCTCGAGCTGTTTTCCGTCGGGCAGTACTAGGTTCATCACTCCTCCGCTAAAAAAATCCGGCTCGCATTCTACGCGAGCCGGGAGGACCTCCGAAACCTTGCGGCCTAGGAGTCCCCCCGGCGTCGGGTAGTGATAGCGGGACCGGGCATCTTGCAGGCCAGTGTAGGGCCTGGGGGAGCTAGCGTCAAATTGGGGCTCGGTGGCCGGGGGCGTACGTCCTATAGCCTTTAGCTAATGGTCGACTGCTCAAACCCCCCCCTCGAGCTTGCGCCCCGCGTACAGCCCCCAGCCATAGCAGACCGCCGCCAGCAGCAGCGGTGCGGCGTAGCCGAGCCGGTCGGCTAGCAGGCCCCCCAGCACGGGGGAGAAGGAGACGACGCCGACGACGGTGTTGGCCAGCCCGATGTAGGAGCTGCGGTTTTGGGGATCGGCGGTGTTGAGCAAGTAGGTGGTGGTGCCCAGCCCCAGCGCGGCCAGGTAGGTGCCCTGGAGCACGAACACCAGCCCGTAAGCACCCGGTGGCAGCAGGAGGGCCAGGATGGGGGTCACCACGCCCAGGCTGGCCCCGCTGAGGATGAGCAGCTTGGAGCCGTAGCGCTGGGAAAGCCGCACCCACAGCAGGTTGGAGAGCACGCTGGAGAGGGTGTAGAGCGTGAGGTAGAGCCCGATTTCGCTGCTTTGCCCCAGCCCGCGCACCGCGTAGGCGGCGTAGAAGGGCTCGGTCATGGAGGCCAGCGCAAACAGCACCCGCACGCGCAGGAAGCGCCGAAAGGCGAAGTCCTTCAGCGGTAGGCCTAGGTGGATGCGCTCGGCGGGGCGGCCCTCGTCGGGGGGTTCGTGGCTGAGCCCGAAGAGGTACCAGCCAACGCCGAAGGACAAGGTGCCCAGGGTGAAGAGGATGGCGTAGGGGATGGGAAAGGGCAACGGCGTGCCCAGCAGGTAGCGCACCAGCAGCCCCGCCAGGAAGGCCAACATTCCCCCCACCAGGTTGCGCCCGCCGAAGAGGGCGGCCCGGCGCTCCATGGGGATGGTCTTGGCCACGGTTTCCCAGAAGGGCAGCGAGGAAAAGCCCGTTACCAGGCCGTTGAGGGCCAGCCCCAGCACGAAGCACGCGAGCAGCAAATCGGGGCGGTGTCCCAGCACGAAGGAGGCCAGGGCGATGAAGGCCAGGCTCGAGACCCGCAGCACCGCCACCCGGCGGTAGAGCAGCACCTTGACCGGGAGGCGGGCCACGTAGGGCGCGACGAAAACCTGAGGGATCATCGAACCTGCGCCCAGCAGGGCCGGGAGTAGCCCGATGACGCTGTTGGGTGCGCCCAGCTTGGCGGCGAAGCTCGATAGCACGATGGAGGCGTTGAAAAAGGCGTCGCCCAGGAAGACGAACCACCCATTGAGCATCGCCAGACGGTAATTGCGGTCGCTGAAGTCTATGATACGCCAGATGTCGTCGCTGATCCTTGCCACGCTCGGTCCCTTTCACCTCTTGCATCCGCGCTACAACGCGGTGACGCTGCGGGAATTGGTCCAGGCCCACAGCCCTACCAAGATACTCCTGGCCTCCTATGGCCCGCAGGAACTCGCAGCCGGCAAGTGGCGTGAGGCGGGCGAGCTTTCCCTCTTCCACCTGCTGCCCTGGGCCGAAGCCAGGGGCATCGCGCTCGAGGCCCTCGATACCCTCGAGCACCTCAAGCTCGAGGGAGAGCTCTTCCGCGAAGCCTTGGCCCAATACCCCAAGGGCCGGGAACTGCTCGAGCGGGCCGCCGGGCTCGAGGCCGCCCTCCGGGATGTGCTGACCCAGCCCAAGACCCCCGCCGACTGGGCCAAGCCCGAGGTCCTCCGACCCCTACGGGAGTACCTCGAGAGCTTGGCCCGCCTGTTTGGCGAGGGCCCGGCCACCGGCCACCGGCGCCGGCGTATGGAGCAGGTGGCCGCCTGTTTGCAAAGCCTCCCCGAGGGGCGCTACGTGGTGCTGGCCGACGCCTTGGACTACGCGCTGCTGCTCGAGCTCGTCCCCAACGCCCTCACTGCCAAAGAGCACTACCCCAGCGAGGCCGAGCGGCAGCGCAGCGTGCTGGACAGGGCCTGGCGGCTGGAGGAGGGCGACGACTGGGCGCTGTTGCTGAGCCAACTTGGGGAAGTAGAGGGCCCCGAGGCCACCTACTGCGCGGCCCAAATCTACCTGGCTGCGGGGCAGCTCGAGGACGCCTTCGCGTTGCTGGAACAGCTCGTCCACGGCGATTTTCAGCACCCAGCCTACCTGCCCGGCTACACCCTGGCCCGCTACGGCCAGCTGGCCGACGCCCTGGGCCAGCGAGAGAAGGCCCTGCGGGCCTACCAGGCCACCTTGGCCCTCTCCTGGGCGCCCCAGGAAGCCCGCGAAATCGCCCTGGCGGGGCAGCGCAGCCCCTTTAGGCTGGGCTAAAAATGTTGATAGCCGAACACCGAGCGCTAAACGCAAGGTGCCTGTCGTACGCAATACGCCTTGGTCCTAGGCCCGGATCCTCGACCGCCGACGGGAATTAAGGCTTAACTGGGCTTAACCCCGCCTCTAATTGAGGCAAGTAATCACACAATCACCACTCCGCCCCTTCTAGGCTTGGCTGTGAGTTAGGAGGTGTACGTGCGGCGGTGGATTTCGCGCTTGATTGCGATGATCGGTGTTGGGTTGATCGTGGGGGGAGCTTATGCCATCTCCCTGGCCGAAGGGCTGAGGGGGGCTTCGATGGCCGGCGGAGGGCTGGTGCTGTTGATCGGCGCGGCCAATGCTATGGCCTCGAGGTTGGACGAGTAGCCCGTGAGCCGATGGCGGCTTAATACACAGGACATGGTGCGCCAGCTTCCGTGGAAGAGCCCCGCCGGGTCAATACAATAGAGGCTATGCCCCGACTGCTCGCTGTGGTTGTGGCGTTGGGCCTGGCCTTGGCCGGCCCGGCCCAGCAGCTTTTCGAGCAGGCCTCCGGGCTGCTCAATACCGTCTACTACGGGGTTTCTCCGCTCAATCCGGCCGAATTGACCCAGAAGTACCGGCTGCGCCTCGAGGCGGCTTGCAGGGATCAGACCGAGTGCGCCTACGAGACCGGGGTAGAGGTGCTGCTCGAGTTGCTGCACGAGCTGGGCGACCGTCATACCAACTACTACTCGCCTGAGCGCTACAGGGAGTTTCAGGCTACCCTGAGCGGGGGGACCAGCGACAGGCCACGCCTGGGGGTGCTGCTGGGCTACCTCGAGGCCTACGAGGGCGTCATCGTGCTCGACGTGTACAGCGACAGCCCTGCCGAGCGGGCCGGATTGCGGCGGGGAGACCGCATCGTAGCGGTTGACGGCCAGCCCTTTCCCCAGGAGGTCGCCCGCCGGGCGCCCTTCCTCAGCGAGGCCACCGCTTCCGGCCAGCCCTTGTGGCTGAGCGTGCTGCGGGGTAATCAGCCGCTGGAACTGTCGGTGCAGCCGGCCCGCATCAACCTGCAGCGCCTGCCCAGCCTCAGCTTGCGGGAGGGGGGCGTGGCGGTGCTGCGCATCCCCAGCTTTCTGGGCTCGCAGGTGATCGGTACGCGGGTTCATGAACTGGTGCGCCAGGCTCAGGCGGCAGGAGCGAGGGCCATGATCGTGGACTTGCGGGGCAACGGCGGGGGGCTGGTGAGCGAGTGCTTGACGGCTGCTGCCGCCTTCACCGGCGAGACCTACCGCCGATTACAGCGGGCCATCGGATCCATTGAATATGGCTTCCAGGAGGGCCAGATCTACGTGAGCATCGCAGGGAAGCGCAGCGTGCTCTATACCCTCGAGCCCGCCCGCTGGAGGGGCCCGGCGGTGGTGCTGGTCAATAAGAGCACCGGCTCGTGCGCCGAGTACTTCGCCTTCGATTTGCAAGACGCGGGATACCCGGTGATCGGGGAGGTCACCGCCGGGGTGGGCAACACCGTGACCGGCTTTTACAACCTCGTCAACGGGGGGGCCCTGCAGATCACCACCACTCAGGTCTTGCGCCGCGATGGCAGACCCTACGCCGAGGCGGTGACGCCTGACCAACCCCTCCCCGACGACCTGGAAGCGCTGATCAGGGGACGGGACCTGCTGCTGGAGGCTGGCCTGGAGCGGCTGGGGATCGTGGTGACCGAGCCGCCTTTTCCTCAACCCTCCCAGCCCGGCTGGGTTCAGATCCTAGCAAGGTGAGGCCCGCCCGCGGTCTCAGGGCCCTGCGGTGGCTACAGATGCCCGCTGGGGCGATACAATCTGCCCGATGGCGCTGGACGAGATCCTCCTGCTGACCAATGGCCCCGGCGAACTCTCGACCTGGGTGCCCCCGGTGTTGCGGCGGCTGCGCGAGCGGGTGCCGCAAGCCCGCATCGAGTTGTTCCTGATCCGCGACCAGTTCGCCACCGGCACCGAGGAGACCAAGGCCCGGCAGTTGCCGCTCGACGCCATCTCGGGTCGTACGGAGTTTCTGGCCCGGCTGGCCCGGCGCAAAGGCGCAGGCCGGGGCGTGGTGCTGATGCTGGGCGGAGCCCCCCGCGATGCGGTGCTGCTGGGGCGGGCTACTGGCTACCCCGCTTACGCCTACAGCTTCAACGGGCGGGCCTGGCGGCGGGGCCTGAGGGCCTATCTGCTCGACTCCGAGCGCAGCGTGCAACAGGCGCTGGCCCGTGGTGCGCGGCCTGAGCAGGTGCAGGCGGTGGGCAACTTGGTCGTCGATGCCCTCGAGGACGCCCTGCGCTCGGGGGCTTCCTGGCCCCGGGCCGACGTGTTGCTGTTCCCCAGCAGCCGCCCCTTCGCGGTGAAGTACATGCTGGGCTTCATGTTGGCCGCCGCCGAGCACATCGCCGCCGCCCAGCCCCACCTGCGCTTCGCCTGGGTCAAAAGCCGCCTGCTGACCCGTCGTTCCATCGAGGAGGGGCTCTCGGCCCGGCTGGTGCGCGAGTTTGGTGGGGTGGGCGGAAGCTTGCAGGGCGACCGGGTGGTGAGTGAGGGGGGGCTCGAGGTGGCCGTACTCGACGAAGACCTGCGTTACGGGGCGATGCGCCAGGCCAAGCTGGCCCTGACCATCCCCGGCACCAGCACGCTCGAGATGGGCTTTCTGGGCCTTCCGGCGGTGGTCCTGCTGCCTTTGCACAAGCCCGAGGCCATCCCCGTGCCCATCGAGGGCCTGCTGCACTGGATCGGGCTGCTGCCCGGTGGAAAGTGGCTGCGCCACGAGATCGTGCGGCGGCTCGAGGCCCGCATCCCCCACCTGGCCCTGCCCAACCAGTACCTCGGCGAACGGCTCTACCCCGAACTGCGCGGCATCTTCAGCCCCCAGGACGTGGCCCGCACCGCGCTCGAGGCGCTGCAACCCGGCTCCCAGACCCGTATCCGTCAGCGCTTGAGGGAACTCGAGGCCAGGCCCGGCGCCGACGCGTTGGTGGAGGTGGTTTTGTCGGGCGAAAGATGAGCCAGAACGTCCCGCCACGCTATTGACTCGAGCCAGCCCTCGACGCCATGCTCTTCCACAGCCCTATGGAGACCGCGCTGCTCTGGCTGGCTTACTTGTCGCTTTCCCTGACCTACTTGGGTCTGGGGCTGGGCTACCTGCCCGGCTACCGCATGAACCGGGCGGCCATCGCCCTCAGCGGAGCGGCCTTGCTGATGGTGCTGGGGGTGCTCGACCTCGAGTCGGCCTGGGGGGCCCTCGATCCCAACACCCTGGCCTTTTTGTTCGGGGTGATGGTGCTCAACGCCCATCTGGGCTACGCGGGCTTCTTCCAGCTGGTGCTGGGTCGCCTGGTACACCTGGCCCGCACCCCCCTGGGCTTGCTGGTGTGGCTGACCTGCGCCACCGGGGTGCTCTCGGCGCTTTTCCTCAACGACACCATCGCCATTTTGCTCACGCCGCTGGTGCTGGAGATGACCCGGCGACTGCGGCTGCCCGCCGTGCCTTACCTGCTGGCCCTGGCCGGAGCCACCAACTTGGGCTCGGTCGCCACCCTCACCGGCAACCCCCAGAACATCCTGGTGGGTTCGTTCTCCAGGATTTCCTACCTCGACTTTGCGGGCGCGCTGGCCCCGGTGGCCCTGGTGGGGCTGTCGCTCCAGGTGGGCCTGCTCTGCGTGCTCTACCCCGAGTTGCGCTCGACGAAGCCCCTGCCCCCCCTGCCCGAGATGCGCTTTCGGTTGAATCGGGGGTTGTTGTTTAAGGGTGTGTGGGTGACGCTGGCGCTGCTGACGGCCTTCGTGCTCGGCTATCCGTTGGCGCAAGCCGCGCTCGTGGCTGCTGGGATCCTGCTGTGGAGCCGCCGATTGCGTTCGGAGCGCTTTTTCCTGCGGGTGGACTGGGAGTTGCTGGTGATGTTCTCGGGGCTGTTCATGGTCACCGAGGCAGTAAAGTTGCTGGGGATGCTGGCTCCCTTGCAACCCCTGGCCGCTTCGTCCTGGGGCCTGCTGTGGGTGACGGCGGGGCTCTCCAACCTGATCTCCAACGTGCCCGCTGTGCTGCTGCTGCACCCCCTGATCCCGCTGGGCGACACCCAGGGCTGGCTGCTGCTGGCCGCCGCCTCGACCCTGGCTGGAAACCTGACCTTGCTGGGCTCGGTAGCCAACCTGATCGTAGCCGAGGCCGCCCGCCGGGAGGGAGAGCGCCTGAGCTTCCTCGAGCACCTGCGCTTTGGCCTACCCCTCACGCTGCTGACGCTGGGGATGGCCTACTTCTGGATTTACCGCTGAGGGGTACGCATCGGCCTTCTACTTCAAGCGCTCGAGCGCGGCTTTGATGTAGGGGTCATCGGCTTCGGTGAACTCGAGCCAGTCCTGCAGCACCAGCACGCTCGGGGTCAGCTGCTCCTGCTCCATGGGCTTCTCGCCGGGGAGCACAAAGCGGCCCTGGGCGATGAAGAACACCGAGCCATCGGGCAGTTCGTGGCCCTGGTAGTAGCGGTTGCCGCCCCCGGTCTTCTCGCCGATGAGCGTGGTGTTGGGGCGCATTTGCAAGACGGCGGCGCTCATGTTGGCCGAGTCGGTGGTGCCGCGGTCTACGAGTACTACCAGCGGAATCTGGCTCAGATCGGGTTTACGGGCGGGAATATTGCGCCGCTCGTAAAACTCCGGCCCCTCGAAGCCGTACTTGACCCCGCTGATGAAGTGGCCCAGCAGGTAGCGCATGGTGCGCATTCCCGAGCCCCCCGTGCCCCGCAGGTCGAGGATCAGGCCCTTGAGGGGCGCGCCCGCGCTAAGCTCGCCGAGGGCCTTCTCCACCGCCGCCGGTATCTGCTCCCCGCCCAACTCGCTGACCCACAAGTAGCCCACCGCGGGGTCGGCCTCGAGGCGCTTGGCCTCGATGATGGTGGGGGGGTAGTTGACCTGGGCCCGCTGCACCACCACATCGCGCGGGGGTTGGCCGGGCGACTTGATGCTGAGGGTGATGGTGCTCCCCTCGGGGCCGCGGATGCGGTCGGTGGAAGGGCAGTTGCGGCCATTGACGGCCAGGATGCGGTCGCGGGCCTTGATCCCGGCGCGGGCGGCGGGGCTGCCGGGCAGAACCCAGCGCACCGTGAGGCCTTCGCGGGATTCGGAGGAGGAGATCAGGGTGCCGATGCCCCCCTGCCCAGAGCGCGACTGCGAGAGCCTGGACTGGGCCTCGAGCTGCGTCGCGCTGAGGAACACCCCGTCGAGTTCGCCCACCAGGCCGCGCAGGGCGTCGTAGTAAGCCCGTTCGCTCTTGGCCTGAAGGGCTTGGGCCTTGTATTGGGCGCTGACCTTCTCCCAGTCCTTGCCCTCGAAGTCCTGGTCGAGGTAGTAGAACCAGATCTTTGCCAGCAGCAAATCCAACACATTAGCCCGGTCCTCGGCTTTTTGCAGCGCCTGGGGGAAGCCGGTGGTGCTCTCGGCGCTCACCCCGGAGTTGTCGATGCTGCCGCAGGGGGGGTCCTGGGCAGGGGGCTGGGCCTGACCTGCCGGGTTATGGTTCTGCCCCAACCCGAAGGCTGTTGCCAAGAGTGCTACGAGCACCAGCAATCGCTTCATGCTTCCCCCTCACTTCCCTTTTCTCGCATTATCCGTCGCCTGGGCGGGGAAAAGATGACACGCCACCCAATGCCCGGGGGCGACCTGCTCCAGCTCGGGCCGCACGTGCTCGCAGTGCCCCCGGATAGCCAGAGGGCAGCGCGGGTGAAAGGCGCAGCCGGAGGGCACTCGCGCGGGGTTGGGCGGCTCGCCCTGCACCACGTTGCGCCGCTCGAGCCGGTTCTTGGGGTTGGCTTCGGGGACGGCCTCGAGCAGCGCCCGGGTATAGGGGTGATGGGGCCGGTCGATCAGCTCCACCGCCTTTGCCACCTCGACGACGCGGCCCAAGTACAGCACCGCGATGCGGTCGGCGAAGTGGCGGCTCGTGGCCAGGTCGTGGGTGATGTAGAGAAAGCTCAGCCCGCGCTCGAGCTGGATCTCCTTGAGCAGGTAGAGGATCTCGGCGCGGGAGGAGGCGTCGATCATGGAGACCGGCTCGTCGGCCACGACGTACTCGGGCGAGAGCACCAGGGTGCGGGCGATGCCCACCCGTTGCCGCTGTCCGCCCGAGAGTTGGTGGGGGAACTTGGCGGCGAACTCGGCGGCGGGGGAGAGCCGCACTTGGGCGAGGGCCTCGTGCACCTTCGCTTCGCGCTGCCGCGGGCTGAAGCCCCCGTGCACCAGCAGCGCTTCCTCCACGATTTGGCGCACGCTCATGTAGGGGCTGAGCGCGGCGTAGGGGTCCTGGAAGACGGCCTGGGCGCGACGGCGGAAGGGGATGAGCTCCTTCTCGGGCAGGCGGGTGATGTCCTGGCCGTCGAAGTAGATCTGGCCCGAGGTGGGGCTGAGCAGGCGCAGTGTGGCCCGGCCCAGGGTGGTTTTGCCGCTGCCCGACTCGCCCACTACCGCCAGGGTCTCGCCCCTGGCGAGCTCGAGGCTCACCCCGTCCAGCGCTTTCACCACTATGGAGCCGAAGAAGCCGCTGCGGGCGCGGAAGTACACCTTGAGCTCGCGCACGCTGAGGATGGGCTGGGCAGCGGGGAGGCTGGGCCGCAGGGGGGGTGGGGTCCTTGCCGAGAGGGTGGGCTGAGGGAGCCCGGCGACGCGGTAGTCGGGGTGGTAGAGCCAGCAGCGCACCTGATGGCCCGGCGTGGGCTCGAGGAGCTCGGGCGGCTTCTTGCAGGCGTCGAAGGCGTGAGGGCAGCGCTCCTGAAAGCGGCAGCCCTCGGGCGGGCGGATCAGGTCGGGCGGGGCGCCGCGCAGGAAGCCGGGCTGGGTGTCGGAGTGCAGCCGGGGGATGCTGGCGAGGAGGCCCTGGGTGTAGGGGTCGAGGGGGCGGGTGAGGAGGGCCTCGAGGCTCCCCTGCTCGCGAATTTGCCCGCCGTACATCACCGCTACGCGGTCGCAGAGGTCCGCGGCCAGGGCGGGGTCGTGGGTGATGAAGAGCATCGACAGGCCCAGGTCGCGCTTGAGGTCCTTGAGCAGGTTGACGATCTGGGCCTGCACGATCACGTCGAGCGCGCTGGTGGGCTCGTCAAGGATGACCAGCGGGGGCTTGAGCGCCAGGGCCATGGCGATGACCACCCGCTGCTTCATCCCGCCCGAAAGCTCGTGGGGGTAACGGCCATAGACCTCGGCGGGCAGCCCCACGCGTTCTAAAAGCCGCTCCACCTCTTTTTTGGCCTGGGGCCTGGGGATGCCCTCCAGCCACATGCGCTCGGCCACCTGGTCGCCCACCCGCAGCACCGGGTTGAAGGCGTTCATGGCCCCCTGGAAGACCATCGAGATGCCCTTCCAGCGCAGGCTGCGCCGCAGTTCGGCCTCGGGGAGGGTCATCACCTCGCGCCCCTGGAAGCGCACAAGGCCCTGGTAGCGAGCCACGTTCTTGGGCAGCAGCCGCATCAGCGCCAGGCCCAAACTGGTTTTGCCGCTGCCAGACTCCCCGATCAGGCCCAGCACCTCCCCGCCGGCCTCGAGCGTGAAGGAAACCCCGTCCACCGCCCGCACCGCTCCCTTAGGGGTGGCGTAGTGCAGGATGAGGTCCTGGACTTCTAGCAGGGGCATGGGTCTCCTTCGGAGGGTCTTACGCCGTACGACGGCCTCATCACGGCCCCCTCCGCAAGCGGGGATTCACGATGGGCTCGAGGCCCAGCGAGATCAGCATGAAGGTGATGGCGGTGAGCACGATCAAGAGGCCGGGGGGGAGGATCCACCACCAGTAGCCCAGATAAACCGCGCCGGTGCGGAAGCCCTGCTCGAGGATCTGGCCCCAGGTGGGCAGGGTGGGGTCGCCCAGGCCCAAAAAGCTCAGCCCGGCCTCGGCCAGGATGGCGGAGGGGGCCGAGAAGATGAGGGTGGCGAAGATGAAGGGGGCGATGTGGGGGAAGATGTGGTGGACGATGATGCGGCTGCGCGAAGCCCCCAGGGCGCGGGCAGCCTCCACCTCGGGCGAGGTGCGCAGGGAGAGCACCATCGAACGCACCAAGATGGTGAGGCCGGGCCAGCTAAAGAGCACCAGCACCAGCAGGATCAACCACAGCCGCGCCCCCAGCACGAAGACCATGAAGATTAGGAGGGGCAGCACCGGCACGTTGTTGACGACGTCGGCAGCCCGCTGGATCAAGAGGTCGGTACGCCCGCCGGCGTAGCCGCTGATGAGGCCCAGCGCGGTGCCCAGCAAGGTGCTCAGCGTGGCCACCGCCAGCCCGATCAGCAGCGCGATGGGCAGCCCGAACAGCAGGCCCTGGGTCAGGTCGCGGCCCTGAGCGTCGGTGCCCATGAGGCCATAGACTGCCCCTCCGGCGACGAAGCGTACCAGGCCGACCGAATCGCGCGGGTCGTCCACGCTGAGGGTGACCTCGAGCCGGTAGGCTCCCTTGAGCGTCACGAAGCCCCCGTCCACCCAGCGCCCGAACAGCGCCAGCGGCAACTGGCGCTGCACTGCGTCGTAGGCGATGTCGGGGGCTTGCCTCACCAGGTAGTCGTAGGTGGCCTCGATGGCGCCGGGCTCGCTATCCAGCGCCGCCCGCAGGGCTTCGTCCTGGTGGCGTCGGTAGGGTGGATTCTCGCCCACAAAGGGGCCGGAGATCACCGTGCGATAGAGGGGGATCCTGCCCCCGTCGGGCCGGATGAGCACTGCCTCGACGGTGGGCGGGCGGGCCTGGTAGGTCACGTCGGCCAGCGAGAAGGAGAGAAAGGTGGGGGGCTGGTCGCTCTGGAAGTCGAAGCTCAGCGCGTAGACCCTGCGGTTGCCCTCGCTGCGGGTGGGGGAGCGGGCCTCGAGGATGCGGTGCTCGGGCCGCTTGGGGCCCAGCAGGTTGATCCAGGCCGGGGGCGCGGCCTTGGGGTAGTCACCCCAGATGGCCGGGTTGCTCCAGCGCCGGGGGCCGAAGTCGCGGGGGTAAGTGAGCGTCACGTAGAGCGCCGCCAGCACCAGCAGTCCAAAGAGCAGTAGCCCCGCCCTTCCGGCCCCCGTGGCCCACAACTCTCGCAACACCGTGCGCAACCCCAGCCTCACGGGCCCCCCTCGTAGCGCACCCTGGGGTCGAGCCAGACGTACAGGACTTCCAGGATCAGCCGGGCGATGACGTAGAGCAGGGTGAACATGAAGGTGAGCGCTACGATCAGGCCCTCGTCGGGGGTTCCGGCGATGGCGTCGTAGTACAGCCGCCCCATGCCGCGCCAGTCGAAGATGGTTTCCACCAAAATCGAGCCCCCCAGGCTTCCGGCGAGCCCCAGGATCAGCCCGGTCACGATGGGCGGGGCGGCCACGCGCAGGATGTGGCGGTTGCGCACGACGGGCTCGGGCATGCCCTTGGCTCGCGCCACGGTTACGTGATCCTCCTGGGCGATGTTGAGGGTGAGGGTGCGGATGGAGTAAATCGAGGGGCCCACGCTGGCAAGCACCAGCGTGAGCACCGGCAGGATCGAGTGCCACAGCAGGTCGAGGAAGCGGGCCAGGCCCCCTTCGGGTGGGGGGGCGCTATACATCCCACCTGGCGGCAACAACTCGAGCTTGAAGGCCAGCACCAGCACCAGCAGAATCCCCAGCCACCAGGTAGGCACCGCGTAGGAAACGGCGGCCAGGTAGGCTATGAAGCGGTCGAGCCTCGAGCCCACCCGCGTCGACATCCACACCCCCGCCAGGATGCCGATGACGGCGGTGATGACGGTGGCGGTGGTCAGGAGCACGATGGTGTTGGGCAGGCGCTCGAGCACGATGTCGGCGATGCGGCTCGAGCCGTCGTAGCTGCGCAGGTTGCGGGCTTCGCCTAAGTCGAGGGTAAGCACCCGCCAGACCATGCCGGGGATGCGGGTGTACCAAGGCCTGTCCAGGCCGTACGAGGCCAGCAGCTCCTTGCGCCTGGCCTCGAGGGCGGCTTCGAGCTGGTCGGGATCGCGGATGGTCTGGGTCAGCGAGGTGCGCAGGGCGCGCAGTTCCTCGCCCACCGTGGCCTGCAGGATCTTGTCCGAAAAACCCGTGGCCCCCAGGCTCACCGCCAGCAGCACCAGTACGGCGATGAGCACCCCGAAGAGGGTGAGGGCGCGAAGGAGCAGGGGGCGGAGGAGGGAGGGCTCGAGCATTGCGATGGGAAGCGGGGTGGTTACGGCGCCACGTTGAGGTCCACGGTGCGCTCGGCCACCGAGGCCAGGCTGTCGCTGTAGGCGGCGAGGTAGAGGCGGTAGAGCCCCTGCTTGAGCCCTCTGGTGGCGTTGGCGTCCAGGGTCACGCTGAAGTCTCCGGCTCTGGCCGTTTTGCTCTGGCCCTGGGCCAGCACCTTGCCGCTGGCGGGGTCTACCAGCAAATAGCGCAGGCCCAGGGTGCCGGGGCCGCGCAGGCTGGCCTTGACCTCGGCGCTCCTGCCGATGGAGACCCTGGGGGCGTCCACGCGGGTGATGGCCAGCTCGGGGGGCTCGCCCTGGAACCAGTCGCCGGGCTTGTAGGGGTAGCTGGGGTCGCGGAAGGCCCGCAGCTCGGCGTACTGGGCGGGCGGGTCGTAGCGGGCTAAGAAGAAGGGGCCGTTGGAGATGACCAGGTGGCCGTACTTGTTGAACCACTCGATGGCCGCCTGGTAGCGGGCCTTGGCCTCCTGAGCGCTCACCAGGCTGCGCCCTCCAAGCTCGAACACGCCCTCGGGCACGTAGCCGCTGTCGCTGAACTGCCGCAGGGTGCGCACCACGGCCCGCGCGTCCTTGTCGAGCACCAGGCTCAGCCAGGGCACGTCGAAGCGGGCGGCGGCGGTGTCGGTGTAGGCGGCGCGGCGCTGCTTGAAGACCAGGTCGTCCATCGCGGCCAAGAGCTCCCAGGGGGTGCCCACCCCCGAAGGCAGGGCATAGCCCGCGATCAGCGAGGGCTCGAAGTGCCAGAAGTCCACGTAGACCTCGAGCCGGTTTTGCTCTACCACCCGGAAGCCTTTGAAGGTCTCGAGCAGGGGTCGGCTGGTGACGGCGATGGCCACCTCGATCTTGGACTTCTCGGGGTTGTAGGCCAGCTCGTAGCCCTGGGCGATGGAGTAGAGCACGTCGGCCATGCTGATGCGCTGGCCGTGGTGCCACTTGCTGCTGAAGTAGCGCGAGTAGTCGAAGGTGACCTTGCTGGTGGCGCGGGCGCCCGCCGCCACGGGCCTCCAGCGGGTGCTGGCGGCGTCCCACAGCACCGCGTCGCTCGGAATGGCCAGCTTGCCCGTAGGCCCGGCGGTCTCCACCTTGAAGTCGGCGCGGAAGGGCTTGGTCTCGCCGGTGAAGGGCTGGTTCCACAGCGGCGGGTCGGCCAGGTTGCGGTAGATGTCGCTGGAATACACGTCGCCGATGCCGCCTATGGGGTTCCAGGTCGAGCGCTCGGTCCACACCCACAGATGCCCCACCGTCACGGTGTCCTTGCCCGGCACGTAGGCTTCGCGCAGCGCCCAGGGGTTGCGCGGCCCGGCCACCAGGTCCTCGGTGATGCCGGTGAGCTCGGCGCGGGCGGGGAAGGTGTTGACGGCGGTGACCAGCCACACCCGCACCGACTCCTCCAGGCCGAGCTGGGTCATGCGACGGTAGAGTTGGTTGCGCTCGGCCTCGCTTTTGAAGTCGCCGGTGAAGAGCTTCTTGCCCAGCTCGTCGAGCTCCTTGTTCTGGTACTGCCAGAAGCCAGCCTGTTGCCAGCCGGGCATGTTGCCCAGCCAGGGGGCATAGAAGCTGTTGATGCTGCCGAACTCGTAGCGCTGCGGCGCGCCCCGGCCCCAGCCTTCGGTGTAGAGGTGCCACTCCAGCGCCTTGGGGTCGGAGGAATACACCGTTAGCACGGCAGGCGCGAAGGTCTGATAGCTCATGGCTACGGTGAAACCGGCCTTCTCGAGCTCCGAGCGCACCAGGTCGCCGATCTCGCGGCGCTCGTCCTCCACGCGGGCGATGAATTTGAGCCGGATGGGCTGACCCCGGTACTGCCACCGACCCCCCACCAGCTCGGCCCCGGCCTGGCGCATGGCCTGGGCGATCTGGCTCCTGGCCCGCTCGGGGTCGTAGCGGATGCCCGAGCCCCGGTCGAGGTCGTAGATGGCCAGGAAGTCGAAGTCGCGCGGGGAGAGGTGGGTGATCATGGGGAAGGCGTTGCCCCGGAAGATGTCGCGGGCGATGAACTCGCGGTTGACCAGCAACTGCACCGCCTGGCGCACCTCCTTGATGGAGAAGGGGTTGAGCTGGCCCTGGGGAGCGGGTGCGGGGTTGAGGATGAGCGAGAGGCTGGTGGCCGGGGCCTGGTAGAGCCTGATCCCCGGAGTGCCGCGCAGTTCCTGGGCGGCGGTGGTCTTGAGGCTGAAGAGGTAGAGGTCCATCTGCCCGGCCTTGAGGTCGAGGGGTGCGCGGTCGGCGTTGAAGGCCCGGAAGACCAGGCGCTCGGCCGATGGACCTGGCTTCTGATGCGGGGGTTTGTATCCCCCGCCCTGCCCCAGGACCACCGCTAAGGCGGCCAGGGTCAGGTAAGGCAGCATCTTACGCAGCATGGTTATCGCCTCGGCGGGGTTTGCTGAAGTTTCTGAACTTCCTTCTGCAAGGCCTCGAGCCGCTTCATTACCTGGGTGTAGAGCTCCTGATTGCTCTTCTGAAGCTGCTGGATCTGGGCGAGCAGCTGCTGGTAGAGGGCTTGGTTTTTCTGGATCTCCGCGAGCAGCTTGGCGAGCTGGGGGTCGCTGGAGGGGGTGTTGGCGGCAGGGGAGGGTTGCTGGAGCTGGCGCAGCAGGGTCTGCACGTTGTTGAAGCCGAACTCGGTGAAGAAGGAGCCGCTGGCGAGGTTGCCCGAGGCGTCCACCACGCGCAGGTTCTGCGGCCCCTCGCCCGTGACGGGCATGTAGAAGGTAGTGGTGAAGCGGCCCTCGAGGTTCGAGCGGGTGCTGGCGATCACCCCGTCGCCCAGCAGCACGAAGATGGTGGAGTCGGGCTGGAAGTTGAAGCCCTGCAAGGTCACGCTCTGCCCGCCGGGGCCTGCCGAGGGCGAGGCGAAGATCTCGGGCTGGCGCAGCGAGCGCAGCCGGGCGAAGCCGATCTTCTGGTTGAAGCCGCCGAATTCGCCCAGCCGGCTGTCGGCCCACAGCATGTACACGTCCTCGTCGGTGGCCCGGATGGAGAAGTAATCCCCGATGAACTGCCCGCCGGGGAAGCCCTTGTTGGGGTTGGAGGGGAAGTCGGTAACCCGCACGTCACCGCTTTTGAGGTTCTGTTCCTTGATCTCGAAGCCCCAGTTCTCGCCCCGGTCCTCCGAGCGGGTGTAGTAGATGTGGTAGCGCAGTTGCGAGCGGTCGTCGCGGGTGTCGCCCCACATCACGTGGATCACCCCTTTGGGGTCGACGGCGATGGCGGGGAAGAACTGTACCCGGCTGGTCTCATCGGCATTGAGGCGCTTGGGTCGGCCAAAGCTCCTGCCTCCGTCCTGCGAGCGCACCAGGTAGATGTCGGCGTCGTCGGCGCTCTTGTCGCTGGGCCGCGCGGCGTAGACGATGTACACGTCCCCTTGCGGCCCGATGGCCATCTGGGGGAAGCCGCTGGCCCAGAAGCGAAAGTTGTTGGTGCGCGCACGGAATGGAATTTCATTGAAGCTCGAGGCCACCACCGGCCTAGAGAAGGTGTTGCCGCCGTCGGTGGAGCGGGCGATGTAGATTTCACCCTGCCCCTTGAAGCTCTCGTCGTTGGTGGAGTCGAAGTAGGCCACGTAGACCGAGCCGTCGGGGCCTACGGCCACGTTGCCGCCCTGCACCACCCGCCGGGTACCCAGCGCTTCGCCGTCACCGGGGGCGCCGTCGCCCTCGCCGTAGGTCTCGCGCACGGTGGGGCTCACGGCGAGGGGCTGGCTCCAGGTCGCTCCCCCGTCTTCGGACTTGACCAGCCGGATGGTGGTGCGGGTCTCGCGGGCCGAGAGGGTAAGGATCTCGTCCACGTACAGCGGCTCGTAGACGGTTTCGAAGTCGGTGTAGACCACATAGACGATGTCTTTGGTGGGGTCTTTGGGGTTGGGGCCCACGGCCAGCCAGGGCTTGTCGAGGAAGCCTACCGAGACCTCCCCGCGCACCCGGCCCTGGCGGTCGGTGGAGAGCTTGTCGGTGATGACGTCGCTGCGGGCAGAGGAATAGGTGTTGGGGAAGTTGAAGCCCCCGTCGTCGGAGCGGGCGACGGACATGCTCGAGACCAACGAGAACAGGGCGAAGGGTCCTACCGTGAACTCCTCCAGGCCGATGGAGATGCCGGTCATGTAGAGGCGACCCTGGCGGTCGAAGGCCAGCACCGGGTCACCACCACTGCCCAGGTCGTCGAGCAGGTAGGGAGCCTGGAAAGGCCCCTCCCAACTGGCTCCACCGTCCTGGCTGACGTAGCTCACCAGCGAGGCCATGTTGTAGTCGATCACGCCCATCACCAGGTGGTCGGGGTCTTTGGGGTTGACGGCCAAATGGGGTTCGGTCTGGATGGGGATATCGCCCAGGTCACGGGTCACCAGCACCCCCCGGCTGAAGGCGGGTCCGGGTTCGCGGTAAGGCACCAGCGCCGCCGCGCCTGGGGCTTGCAGAAGGGGATTGGTGAAGGAGCGGAAGAGGCCCAGGACCCGCTGATACTCGCTGCGGAAGCCCTCACCCTCGCGCTCCCCGGCCAGCGCCGCTGCGAGGCGGGGCTCCATGCCTTGCGTCAGCAGCCAAAGCCGCCCGGAGAGGTGAGGTCCGATGGGCTTGAGAAAGTCGACGGGTCCCGGCAAGCTACCGGCGCGTACCTCCTGAGGGAAGCCCCCGATGTTTTGGGCCATCCCTAAGCCCAGAGCCAAAACCCCGGTGCTCAATAAAGCTCCAAGCAGACGATTGGGCATTTATTACCTCCACTAGGCAGAGGGGGTTAGGGTTGTTGGGGGTTTAGCGCAGCGACTCGAGCTGACTCAGCAGGGCGTCGATGTGGGTGACCACCGTCTGCAAGACGGCGTTGTTGAACTGGTTGAAGAGGTTTTGGAACTCCCTGGCCCCGCTCCTGGCATACTCCCTAGCCGCCTCCTCGGCGGTGGTGTACTCCTTGTCGCGCCACTTGAGGTAGGGTGGGGATTTCTCCACCATGCGGGTCGCCAGCGGCCCCAGGCGCGCCGGATCGGACTTGAGGGCCAGCTCCTTGAGGCGCTCGAGGTAGGCCTGGGCTTCGTCCATGTCGTCGGGGAAGTCCTTGCGCAGCTCAGCCAGCAGAAGCCGGTCGGCCTCGAGCGGCCCTGCCAGGTTGCGCAACTGACTCAGCGCGTTGCGCAGCCGCTCGGTGTCGCCCGCCTGAGCGAAGAAGGAGGGATCGGCCTGAGTGGAGGGCTGCCCTGGGGTCGCCGCTCCCAGCGTCACCGCCAGACCCGCTGCCACCAGCCACTTGCTGAGGCTGAAGAAAAGCCCCTGCCCAAAGAATGGGACTACCACCTTTGTTTTCATTTGTTGTCAGGATAGAGCCTCTGGCGCCCGGAAAAATAGGGGGGCCAATACCTTGTGCAATAGACGGGTGGTGGATGTGGATTATACCGGATTCAAGATGACGAGCTCACCGAGTCTGGTAACTGAGGGCCTCCCCTCCCTGCCGAGGAGCGATGTTGGTTTGACGAGGGCAGCACCATCGCCCTGCGTTAGGCTGAATGACTTATTGCGTTACCACAATTCTCCGTTGACGTAAGGCTGAGGCTGCTGGGCTTGCTCCGACCATATGACTGGTGACTGGTCTTCAGCCCCCAGCGTCACCGTGCATGAAAATATGCGCGGTGTTCACCAACGAGTAGTCAATTGCTCAAAAACTACTAGACAAAATGCTCTAAATGCATGATATGCTGCACAGTGGGATGGGTAATCCCGTCTTAAGTCAAGATATGGGAAAACGATATGCACAGATTGTCAGGGCTGTGCGGTTTACCCATAAACGAGGCTTGAGGGCTAAGGAGAACGGAGAGCTCATGAACCACGAATTCGATGTTGTTTCGGCGGCGCGCAACTGGCGTTTGGACGGCATGTCCCGGCAATTCCCCAGCGACGTGGTGAACGAGGTGTTCGCCCGCGACGTGCTTACTCCCGAGGAGTTGCGGCAGCGCTTGAGCAAGCCGGTTTGGAAGTCCTTGCAGGCCACCATGGAGCGCGGAGCTCCCATCGACCCGGCCATCGCCGATACCGTGGCGCTGGCCATGAAGACCTGGGCGCTGGAAAAAGGAGCCACCCACTACACCCACTGGTTCCACCCCCTCACCGGAGCCACCGCCGAGAAACACGACTCCTTCGTCTCACCCACCAGCGACGGCTCGGCCATTGCCCAGTTCAGCGGCAAGGACCTCATCCAGGGGGAGCCCGACGCCTCGAGCTTCCCCTCCGGCGGCCTGCGGGCCACCTTCGAGGCGCGGGGTTACACCGCCTGGGACCCCACTTCTCCGGCCTTCATCCTGCGCCACTCCAACGGCGCGACGCTGTGCATCCCCACCGCCTTTGCGAGCTGGACCGGAGAGGCCCTCGACCTCAAAACTCCCCTGCTGCGCTCCATCGAGGCGCTCAACAAGTCGGCCCTCAGGGCCCTGGCGCTCTTCGGCGTAACCGACGCCAACAAGGTCTCCTCGACCCTGGGCGCCGAGCAGGAGTACTTCCTCATCGACGAGGAGTTCTACTACCGTCGCCCCGACCTGGTCATGACCGGGCGCACCCTCTTCGGGGCCAAGCCCCCGCGCGGGCAGGAACTCGAGGACCACTACTTCGGCTCCATCCCCGATAGGGTGCTCTCCTTCATGACCGACGTTGAACACCAGCTTTATGCGCTGGGTGTGCCGGTCAAGACCCGCCACAACGAGGTTGCACCCGGCCAGTACGAGATCGCGCCCATCTTCGAGCACTCCAACATCGCCGCCGACCACCAACAGCTCATCATGCAGACGCTGAAGAACACCGCCCGCCGTTACGGGATGGTGGCCCTGCTGCACGAGAAGCCCTTTGCGGGCATCAACGGCTCAGGTAAGCACTGCAACTGGAGCATGGGCACCGATACCGGGATGAACCTGCTCGAGCCCGGCGACACCCCGCACGATAACATGCAGTTCCTGTTCTTCTGCGCGGCGGTGATCCGCGCGGTGGACCTGCACCAGGACCTGCTGCGCATCAGCGTGGCCTCGGCTTCCAACGACCACCGTTTGGGCGCCAACGAAGCCCCGCCCGCCATCCTCTCGATCTTCCTGGGTTCCGAACTCACCGATATCTTCGAGCGCCTGGTGAGCGGCAAGAGCATTGCGGGCAAGTCGGCTGGCCTGCTGGGCCTGGGCACCCCCGTGCTGCCGCCCCTGCCCCGCCACGCGGGCGACCGCAACCGTACCTCGCCCTTCGCCTTCACCGGCAATAAGTTCGAGTTCCGTGCGGTGGGTTCTTCGCAGAGCATCTCCATGCCCATCACCGTGCTCAACACCATCGTGGCCGAGTCCATCGACGCGCTTACCGACGAGGTCGAGGCCTTGATGAAGAAAAAGAAGAGCTTCGAGGCCGCCTTGCAGGAAGTGCTCAAGTCCACCTACAAGAAGCACAGCCGCATCGTCTTCAACGGCGACGGTTACTCCGAAGCCTGGCACAAGGAGGCGGCCAAGCGCGGTCTTTTGAACCTGCGTACCGCCCTCGAGGCCATCGAGCGCCTGACCGACGAGAAGAACATCGAGCTGTTCACCAAGTATGGCGTGCTCAACAAGCGTGAGCTCGAGGCCCGCCAGGAGATCATGTTCGACCAGTACTTCAAGACCGTCAACATCGAGGGGGAGACGACCGAGTGGATTGCCCAGACCCAGATCCTGCCCGGTGCCCTGGCTTACTTGGCCGAGCTTTCGGGGGTAGGGGTCAAGTCGAAGGCCCTCGCCCGCACCGTCGAGCAGGTCAGCAAGGCTGTCGATGCCCTCTCCGACGCGCTCGAGAAGCTCAAGGCGCAGAACGCCGAGCTGGGCGGCGACAGCGTGCACGAGAAGGCTTACCACATGCGCGATAAGGTACTCCCGGCCATGCAGGAGGTGCGCAAGGCCGCCGATGCCCTCGAGCGCATCGTGGCCGACAAGCACTGGCCCTTGCCCAGCTACCGCGAGATGCTGTTCGTGAAGTGATACCGGATTCAAGGGGCTATCTTTTTGAATCCTAGAGCCCTCCCTTCAGTCGGCCGCCCCGCCAAAGCGGGGCGGCCGACTGAATCTGGTATCAGACGTCGAGCTGGGCGAAGCGGGCATTTTCCTCGATGAATTCGCGGCGCGGTTGCACGTCGGAGCCCATGAGCTTCTCGAAGATCTCGGCGGCGTAGAGGGCGTCTTCCATGCTCACCCGCTTGAGCACCCGCCTGGCCGGGTCCATGGTGGTCTCCCACAGTTGCTCGGCGTTCATCTCACCCAGGCCCTTAAAGCGCTGGATCTCGTAGCTCTTGTCGCCGATCTCGGCCAGGGCTTTCTTGAGGGCTTCGTCGTCGAAGAGGTAGCGCACTTCCTTGCTCTTGCCCACGCGCAGGCCGTAGAGCGGGGGCTGGGCTATGTAGAGGTAGCCCTGCTCGATGATGGGGCGCATGTAGCGGTAGAAGAAGGTCAGCAACAGGGTGCGGATGTGCGAGCCGTCCACGTCGGCGTCGGTCATGATGATGATCTTGTGGTAGCGCAGGTTCTCGATGGCGAAGTGCGCTTCCTCGCCGTCCCGGTTGCCGATGCCCGCGCCAATGGCCGCTACCATGGCCCGCACCTCAGCGTTTTTGAGGGCTTTGGAAAGCCCGGCCTTCTCGACGTTCAAAATCTTGCCGCGTAGGGGCAGGATGGCCTGAAAACGGCGGTCACGCCCGCTCTTGGCGCTTCCGCCTGCGCTGTCGCCTTCCACGATGAACAGCTCGGACTCGGCGGGGTCTTCGGATTGACAGTCGGCGAGCTTGCCGGGGAGGTCGTCGGACTCGAGGGGGTTAGAGCGGCGCACCAATTCACGGGCTTTACGGGCGGCCTCACGGGCCTGGGCGGCGCGCTGGGCCTTTTCGTAGATCAGCTTGGCGATGCGGGGGTTTTCCTCCAAGTACTCCGAGAACTTTTCGTAGACTACCTTGCTCACGGCGGTCTGGGCTTCGGGGTTGAGGAGCTTGCCCTTGGTTTGGCCCTCGAACTGCGGCTGGGGGATCTTGATCGAGATCACCGCCGAGATGCCCTCCAACAGGTCCTCGCCGGTGGGCTCGAGGTCCTTGACCAGCCCAGCCTTCCTGGCGTAAGCGTTGATGGCGCGGGTATAGGCGGTCTTGAAGCCGGAGAGGTGGGTGCCGCCGTCGCGGGTGGGGATCATATTGGCGTAGGTCACCAGTTCGGCGTTGTAGCTCCTGGAGTGGATGAGGCCCACGTCTACGCTCACGTTCTCCACGTCGCCCTGCAAGAGCACCGCTTTGTCATAGAGCAACTCCTCGTTCCCCGCCAGAAAGCGGGCGAAGGAAGCCACGCCGCCCTTGTCGAAGAAGACCTCTTCCTTCTGGTGTTGCTCGTCTTTGAAGACCAGCCGCAGGCCTGCTACCAGGAAACTCACCTCGCGCAGCCGGTTTCTGAGCTTGCTGGCCTCAAAGGTGAGGCCGGGGTCGAAGATGGTGTGGTCGGGCATGAAGGTCACGCGGGTGCCGCGCTTGCCTCCCGGCGCGCTGCCCACGACCTCGAGCGGCTTGGTCACTTCACCGCGGCTGAACTCGATCTTGTAGTGTTTGCCCTCGCGGAAGACCTCCACGATGGTGTACTCCGCCAGGGCGTTGACCACGCTGGCTCCCACCCCGTGAAGGCCGCCCGAGACTTTATAAGCGCCCTCCTCGAACTTGCCTCCTGCGTGCAGGACGGTGTAAATAACCTCTACGGCTGGCTTACCCTCCTCGGGCATGATGTCGACGGGGATACCGCGCCCGTTGTCCTCGACCGTGATCGAGCCGTCGGGGTGCAGGGTGGTGATAATCTCGGTGGCGTAACCGGCCAGGGCTTCGTCTACCGCGTTGTCCAGGATTTCCTTGAAGAGGTGATGGTAGCCATCCGACTGCGTCCCGCCGATGTACATGGCGGGGCGGTGGCGAACCCCCTCGAGACCTTTCAGGACTTTGATCTGGGATGCGTCGTAGTTTGCGGTGATCTCAGTGCTCACCCGGACATTATAGCATATTACGCAAAAAACATAATAAAACTGAACATTGCCTGAGATGATGAAAATGACCTTCTAAACGGGATAAAATTGAGTGATCAGGAAGGACTCGAGTCGATGCATACGGGCTTCATGATTTTGCGTAGCGAGGTGAAGCTTGTCCTGGATTGCTTTCTTCATTGATTTTGCACATCGTGAGGCTGCCCCTAATTCCGATAGGGGCGAAGTGGGTGCGTCGTAAGTCGAACGCCCGGTCCCACAGAGAAAACTCCCCTCGAGGGCGGCTCGAGGGGAGTGGGGCAGGGGTTTCTGCCTACTTCTGCACGCTCAGGGTGTAGGAGCCCGATCCGCTGTAGGAATAGACCAGCCAGCGGTAGGTGCCCGAGCTGGCCGAGTAGGTGATGCTCTCGCTCGAGGTGTAGCTCTCGGAGCGGGCCACGGTGCTCCAGCTTCCCGAGCTGTTGCGTTTTTGCAGGTAGAGGTCGAAGTCGGCGTTGGAGGGGCCAGTGAGGGTGCCCCTGAGGGTGCCGCCGCTGTAGCTGAAGCCGGTGGAGCCAGGGTGGTAGTTGTACGCGCCGCTGCCGCTGAGGGTGCCGGTGTAGGTCTCACCCGAGGGCGGCGGGGGCGTGCTGCCGCCGAGCAGGGAGTAGAGCAGCCGGTTGGGCGAGCCGCTGCCTATGCTCGAGAGCCGGCCCGAAGTGGCGCCACCCACGATGGCGCTGGCTACGGCGCTGGGGGTGGCGCTGGGGTTGGCCTGCAGGTAGAGCGCCGCCACACCCGCGACGTGCGGGGTCGCCATCGAGGTGCCGCTGATGGTGTTGGTGGCGGTGTCGGAGGTATACCAGGCCGAGGTGATGGAGGAGCCTGGAGCGAAGAGGTCGAGGCAGCTTCCGTAGTTGGAGAAGGAGGAGCGGGCGTCGGAGGAGGTAGTCGAGCCTACGGTGATGGCGCTGCCGACGCGAGCGGGGGAGTAGTTGCAGGCGTTGGCGTTGGAGTTCCCGGCGGCGATGGAGAAGGTCACGCCGGCGGCGATGGCGTTGTTGACCGCGCTGTCGAGGGCGCTGGAGGCCCCGCCGCCCAGGCTCATGTTGGCGACGGCGGGCTTGACGTGGTTTTGGGCGACCCAGTCCACCCCGGCGATCACGCCCGAGTTGGAGCCCGAGCCGTTGCAGTCGAGCACCCGCACCGGGTGCAGGGTCACGCCCTTGGCCACGCCGTAGGTGCTGCCGCCCACGGTGCCCGCGACGTGGGTGCCGTGGCCGTTGCAGTCGTCGGCGCTGCCGCCGGGGGTCACCGCGTCGTAGCCATTGCCGATGCGCCCGCTGAACTCGGCGTGGGTGCGGCGGATGCCGGTGTCGATGATGTAGGCGTGGACCCCGGCGCCGGTGTAGTTGTAGGTGTAGCTATTGGACAGCGGGAGGTCGCGCTGGTCGATGCGGTCGAGGCCCCAGGTAGCCGGGCTCTGGGTGGCCCAGGCTTCCATCACCTGGTCGGCCTCGATGTAGGCGACGCGCGTGTCCTGGCGTAGGCGCCTGAGTTGCTCGTCGGAGAGGCGCACGGCCACGCCTTGCAAGGCGGTAGTGTAGGCCTGGCGCACTTGGGCACCCTCGAGCCCCAGGCTCTGGAGGGCCTGGCTCTGCACCGCGCCCGCGCTCAAGCCTGCCTTCAGGCTTTGCAGTGCGGGCAGCACACTGGCGTCCTTCTTGTAGACCACGATGTACTGCCCAGGGATCGCCTGGGGGTTGTCCAGCCCCAAGACGGGGACCCCGGTGTCCTCGGCGACCTGCGGACTGGAGGTACAGGCAGCTAGTACCAGCAAGACCGCGGCCAACAGCGTAAATCGACGCATATCAACCTCCATAACGGTTTGGGTTTTGAAGCCCGTCCAGGATCCTAAACCGCTGAGTGGATCTTGGTCAACTGCCCGATGGATTAGCGCCTCTTTAGATGCAACTCATAAAGCACTTCCACGGCGTCGCTCAGACCAAAGTACCGAGCCTCGAGCTGGCCTTTGCCACCTTCCAAAGGCTGCAGAAGGAGCAGATTGCGCGGGCAGCTGGCCAAGCGCCTGGGTTTCACCTTCGAGGGTGTGCGCCGCCAGGACTGGAAGTGGTCCTACGGCTTCGTGGATATAGCCTGCTATGCGCTGCTGGCCCACGAGTGGCACGAGGCGCCTGCCAGACCATGTTTCAATCTCCTACGGAGTATCTCGAGCTTACGCCATGGGCACTGATATGGAACCGGATGGATCTGGCGCTAGTTTCAATCTCCTACGGAGTATCTCGAGCTTACGCCCAAGGCTCGCCTGGGGTGTAGCACGGGCACAGCAGGTTTCAATCTCCTACGGAGTATCTCGAGCTTACGCCGATCGCCCACCGCCTGGACCGGCGCATCCTGATCGCGTTTCAATCTCCTACGGAGTATCTCGAGCTTACGCCGCGACCTTTGACGAATAGGTTGTCTGCGTAGATCCTGTTTCAATCTCCTACGGAGTATCTCGAGCTTACGCCTGATGGGCATGTCGTCCCTGGGCGGGCGGATGTAGTTTCAATCTCCTACGGAGTATCTCGAGCTTACGCCCCTCCAGGCCCTCGGCCTTCCCCATCAGGAGGGCAGTTTCAATCTCCTACGGAGTATCTCGAGCTTACGCCGTTTATCGCTCACGGTATCTCCTTTCCAGTTTTTTGTTTCAATCTCCTACGGAGTATCTCGAGCTTACGCCACTGCATGGCAGCGAACTCAGCGGCCCGCACCCAGTTTCAATCTCCTACGGAGTATCTCGAGCTTACGCCCGAGTTGGCGTAGTCCGCTGAAGCTACCCCGTATCATGTTTCAATCTCCTACGGAGTATCTCGAGCTTACGCCGTCGGGCTGAGAGCGCAGCACCCGGAAGAAGTTCACGTTTCAATCTCCTACGGAGTATCTCGAGCTTACGCCGTGGTGACGCCGGTGGACATCGTGGACGCTACCCCGTTTCAATCTCCTACGGAGTATCTCGAGCTTACGCCGAGCCCCGCTCAGGTCGAGGCCGGGAAGCTCCCGGAGGTTTCAATCTCCTACGGAGTATCTCGAGCTTACGCCTTGCCCCATCGCCTCCCGGCGGCCAGGATGCGGGTTTCAATCTCCTACGGAGTATCTCGAGCTTACGCCAGCCTCCCGAAAAAGGCAAATGCAGGTCGGCCTTCTCGGACTCGAATTCGCATGCGGCCTCGAGCGCCCCCTCGAGCCAGTGCCTCGCGGGACCTCGAGGGGCCGTTTTTGCCGTCGGGCACGGTGACGCACGCGGCACCTGACCGAGGCGGGCACTCGAGATGGAATTTGGCCTGCCGGGGACGGGAAAAACCCCGGCCCGGGGGCCGGGGTCGGGTGAAGTGGCGTTCGCGCTCGAGGGCTCTAGATGAACTCGGGCTCGTCCAAGCGCTTGACGGCTTCGTGCCCGATGCGGTAGGTGCGCCCCACGGCCTCGGGGGGGAGGAAGTAGACGGCCAGCACGTCCTCGTCCTTGTCCACCAGGTCTTCAATCCTGGCCTTGAGCAGCGCCCAGTGCTCGCGGCGGAGCCGGCACTCGAAGACGCTGAACTGTCGCCGTTCGCCGAAGCCTTTGAGCAGGCGGGCAAGCTTGGCCCGCCTGGAGTCGGACGGGGTGTCGTAGGCCACGATGGCGTAGAGCTCCATGCTGCACCCCTAGCGCACCGTGAAGGGCTCGTAGGCGGGTAGCTCGCCCATCAGGTGCTTGACCAGGACCCGTGCTTGCACCAGGACCGTCTGGCGGTAGCTGTAGGCTTTGCCCAGCAGCGGGTGGCGTACCCGGTCGGTGAGGCGCTCCTCCCAGGCCCGCAGGAACTTGGGGAACGACTCCTTGCGGAGCTTGGGGTAGCCCTCGGCGTCGTCGAAGTCCTCGAGGGTGAGCCGGCGGTTGTTGAGCAGCGACAGCACCACCGAGTCGGCCAGGATGCTGCGGAACTCCTCCATCAGGTCGAGCGCTAGGCTGGCCCGCCCATAGCGGACCTCGTGCAGGTAGCCCACGTAGGGGTCGAGCCCGGCAACCTGCAGGGCGCTCTCGCACTCCTTGACCAGGAAGGTGTAGGCCAGCGAGAGCAGGCTGTTGGCGGGGTCGCGCGGGGGGCGGCGGTTTCGCTCTGAAAAGCGGAAGCCCTCCGGGAGCAGCGCGGCGTAGGAGCGGAAGTACACGTCGGCGGCGTTGCCCTCGAGCCCGCGCAGCGCCCCCTCGTCCGCCGCCTTGTCGAGCTCGCCGATGGCCCACCGGATCCCCTCCCAGCCCTCGGCGCCGTTGCGACGCAGCAGGGTCAGGCTGTTGCGAAGCTTGCCGAGCACGAAGCGCCGGGCCAGGGCCAGCTTGCGCGCGGGGTCGAGGTGGGCGGCGAATTGGGCCACCCGCGCCGGGGCGTTCTTGGCGGGGGTGCGGGTCAGCCCCGCGAAGTACCTGCCGCTGGTGGAGACGTAGTGCAGGCCGATGTTCTCCTCGGCACAGTGCTTGAGGAGGGCGGGTGTGACCACCGCGTTGCCGAGCACCACGATCTCCTCCACGCCGATCAGGGGCTTCTCCAGCAGCGTCTCGCCGCCGCCCGGGTCCCGCTTCGAGACTTTAAGAGTGCCGCCGTCCTTGGCGAGGTAGCCGTCCTCGAGCACGTAGACCACACCCATCAGCCCCCGCCCTCCTCCCGGCGCAGCAGCTCGGGTTGGCAGGCCTCCCGGGTGCTGCACCCCGCGCACTTGCTAGGTGGCACCGCCACCCCCGGCGGCCTGGGGCTTTGCAGGAGCTGGCGCATGTGGGCCACGGCCACCTCGGCGCGGCCCAGCAGCTCGGGGGTGAGCGCCACCTCGCGGCGGGTCCGGCTGGCGTGGTAGTAGACGGCACCCCGGCGCGCCCGCTCGCCGCGCGACTCCTCCAGGCACAGCGCCTGGGCGGCGAGCTGCACGGCGTCGGAGTCGTTGGCTTGCGGGAAGGCCCGCCCCTTCTTGTACTCCACCAGCACGGGCTCACCGCCGGCGTACTCGATGCGATCCACCACCCCCACCAGCCCCAGCCGGTCCGACCAGACCCACACCCCGCTGCGCTCGCCCCGCTCGGTATAGGCCCGAGCGTGTAGGTGGTGTTCCTCGATGACGTGGTGGTTGCGGTGGACCTCGCCCAGGACGTACTCGAGGTAGAACCGGCGGGGGCAGAAGACCGCCGTGTTCACCTTGGAGACGGGTAGGTAGTGGGCCTCGTCCATAGGCCAGCTTTAGCAAAGCCTTGTCGCAGCATCGGGCGAATTCGAGGCCCCGCGAAGCTCGGCCGGGAACGATGAACTTGGTCCAGGCCCCGGATCGGTCATGATTAGCTAAGAACGGATCGCAATAGCCGGAGCGGGCGGCCTCGAGCCCCACGTTGCCGGTTGTGTGAGGACCGCCATGACCAACGAGAACGACATCCGTCTGATCCAGCGCCTCGAGGGTGGCGCGGCGCTGAGCGCGGTCGAGTTGGCAGAGCATTTGGGCATCAGCCGAGCCAGCGTGTACCGGGTGATCCAGCGCTGTGAAAACCGGGGCTACAACATCGTGCGCGAGCGCGGTCGCTTCCGGTTGGCCAGCCGCAACCGCGACGCCGAGCGCCTCGAGTTCAGCCTCAGCGCGCAGCAAGCCCACGACCTGGTGGCGGCGGTGGAGAGCGTGCGCCGCCTCACGCCCTATGCCGCTGAGGCCCTCGAGGTCTTGCGCAAAACCCTCATCGGTAGTAAGCTCGCGCGCTCCTCGGTCGTCTATTACCACTCCTACGACGAAATTGCCCCGGATGTGTATCAGCGGGTCGTGGCGGCCATCGAGCAGCGCAAGGTGCTCGAGCTCACCTACAGACCCACCAACGTCAAGCGCAGCCTCAACCAGCACACCTTCGAGCCCTACCGGATCATCTTCTGGAACGGACACTACTACCTCGCTGGCCGCAGCCACACTTTCAGCCACAAGCCGGGCGGCGGCCTGATGCACCTGCGCCTCGACCGGATCCTCGAGGCCAAGGTCGCGGTAGCCTGGCGCGAGGGCCAGAAGGTGCCCGACACCCTGACCTTCCCCGAGCCCGACTTCGACCCCCAGGCCTACGTCGAGCGCAGCTTCGGAACCTTCGGCGGCGACGGCGAGCCCGAGGAGGTCGTGCTGCACTTCCCGGCCCACAACGCCAAGGCGGCCGCCGAGGTTCAGCGCCACCCCAGCCGGGAGCTGCTTCCCCAGGACGACGGGTCGCTGATCTACAAGCTCACGGTGCCCATAACCGAGGAGTTGGTGTGGTGGGTAGCCTCCTGGAAGGGCTTGCGGGTTCTCGCGCCTGACCACCTGCGCGAGAAGGTGCGCCGGCACTGCCTCGAGCTTGCCTACCTGAACCAATGAGCTGTCCCCGGGCCAGGTCGTGCGGCGGGATCACCCCCTCACGCTTGGCGGGGCTGTCATCCCCGTGTGCGATCACGAGCCAGCGTAGCAGAAGAGGCACCCGTCTGGACTGTGCAGTGACATTTAACCCCGGTATTTCAAACTGGGTATAGTTTACCTGTAATAGGGAACCGTTCCTTGTCGCCCGACGCTGCGACAGGGGTTTTGCATCCTGAATAGAGCGGAGGTTCGATGGATTTCCGGGAGTTCCAAACCAAGACAGCGAACACCCTGAGGCGTGGAAGATCGGTGCTGCTCCATGCCCCTACAGGTATAGGGAAATCCGTGGGGAGCGCGCTGGGCTTCACCCAGGCATTGCCGGCCAGCCCGGCTGCCCCTGCTCGCGATGCCCTTTTGGGGACGCGGCTGCTGCACGTCCTCCCGATGCGGGCCCTGACCAACAGCGTGGCAAAGGACATCGCAAAGCTGCTCGAGCGGCAGGGCTTCGGCGAGGTGTACCGGCCCGCCATCCACCACGGTCAGCAGCAGGAGAGCGAGATCTTCGCCGAGCGGGTAGGGGTCACCACCATCGACCAGTACCTCGCGGGCTTCGCGGGGGCACCCCTGAGCTTCTCCAGCAGGAGCGGGCACGCCGTGGCGGGGGCGATCGTGGCCTCGTACAGCGTGTTCGACGAGGTGCACCTCCTGGGGCCCGAGCGCGGCTTGCCCCTGTTGTACGCCGTGTTGCAGCAGCGCAAGCGCTGGGGCCTGCTCTCGACGGTGATGACGGCGACGCTGCCGAAGTCGGTGCGCGAGTTCCTGGTGGAGCAGGTGGGCCTGGAGGCCGTAGAGCTGAGCTCCGCCGACGTCCAGGCCCGCGACGGCTGGCGGAGGGTTACCTTGAGCCTCGAGGAGGTTGAGCAGCCTGCCGAGCGCGTCCTCGAGGAGTTCAAGGCCCACGGACGGGTGATCGCCTTCGTCAACACCGTCGACGCCGCCGTCGAGCTTTACCGGCGGCTTCAGCCCCGGCTCGGCCCCGAGGAGTTGTTCCTGGCCCACTCCAACTTCGCGCCCAGCCACCGCAAGGCCGTCGAGGAGCGCCTGCTCGAGGTCTTCGGCCGGGGCTCTACGGCCCGGGCCGTCTGCGTCCTCACCCAGGTCGGCGAAGCGGGGATCAACATCTCCGCCCCGGTCGTGCTCTCCGAGCTCGCCCCCGTCGACAGCCTAATCCAGCGGGCGGGGCGCTGCGCCCGGTTCGACACCCAGCCGGAAGGCCGGTTCGTGGTCTACCGGCCCAGGCGTGAGCGGAACCACATCCCCTACGGCGAAGACCTGGTGAGACGCACCGAGGCCGCCCTGCACAACCGCGGCGACAGCTTCCGGCTCGACTGGACCGCCGAGAACGAGCTGGTGGATGAGGTCTTGGACGCCTACTACGCGCACTTCATCCGCGGCGAGAACGTCAGCCGCAGGGACGCCGAGATCAAGAAGGCCAGAAAGGGCGAGCGGGTGGAACTGCCGCAGCCCGCGCCGAAGACGAAGTCCATCACCATCGCGGACGCGCTCGGCCTGCTCGACCAAACCTTTCACAGCCGCAGCGCGGACGTGCTCGAGGGTACCCTGCGCGAGATCAACAACGTTCAGGTGGTGGTGGTCAGCGAGCCTCCCCGGAACGTCGCAGGCACCGAGGTCGTTGGGGGTGAAGGCGGGGAGAACCTCTCGGAGTTCGAGCGCTACCTCGCACAGCAAAACCTGCTCAAGCCCTACCAGCGCGACACCCTCGAGAGCATCCCGGTGAGCTACGGCCGCTTCGCCCGCAGACTCGAGGAGCAGGACCTGTGGGAACTCAAGCTGGTGAAGGAAGAGAGGTACGACAAACCCCTCTACCTGCTGCAGCGAGCCGAGCGGGTGCGGCCCAACCACACGTACATACTCCCGCAGGCCCGGGCCGGTTACTCACCCACCGTGGGCCTGAGCTTTGGCGAGGTGGACTACGTGGAGCCTGTCCACGGCCTGATCACGCCCGTGGTGCCCCGCCTCAGCGAACAGGCCCAGCCGCCCAAGCACAACTTTCAGGGCTGGCGGGCGCACTGCTCGAGGGTCTACCGCGCCGTGGACTCGATGCTGAAGTCGAAGTACTCGGCCTGGATCTTCCACATCGCCGAGCAGATGCAGGCGAGAGGGGCCTTGGAAAGCGCCGAGCAGTTCGCCCAGACCCTCGAGAGCATGATCCGCCTGGCCGCGCTGCTGCACGATATCGGGAAATTGAGCCAGGGCTGGCAGCGGGCGATCGGCTGGCGTGAGGGAGAGTTCTGGGCGAAGAGCAAGGAGGGGGTGAGGGTCGGGGAACTCCCGCCCCACGCCTTCCACGCCCTGCCCGCCCTGCGCTACCTGTTCTATCAACTCGGTGTGGTCGACGAGCAGGGCAAGGTAGACCGACTGGCCGAGCTGATCGCCCTGGCCGCTGCGCGGCATCACTCGCTGGGTGAGCTGGACGGGACGCTGAAATGGCAGCCCTTCGAGCTGCACGAGGGGGTTCTCGAGGAAATTCAGCAGCTCCTGCGGGACGAGCTCGGCGAGGACTCCGAGCCGATACAGGCGCTGATCGCCCCGGGGCTTTTCGACCACATCAACGACGCCAGCACTTACGAGCTGATAGAGGGGAAACACACCTACGTCCTCGACACGCCGAGCCCATCCGAGGACTACTACCCCTTCTACGTGCTGGCCAGCCGGATGATCAAGGTGGGCGACTGGGAGGCGAGCGGGGAGCGGGAGGTGGAGTTGTGCCGCTGAAGTTCGGACGGCTGGGCGTGGCGACCAAGACCTACTACGTCCAGAAGACGGGTTTCCCCTTCTACGACGCCTGCCAACTGGTGGGGGCGATGCACCTGTTCTTCGGCTCGGGGGCCTCGAGCCTGCGCGACCTGCGCACGCACTGGGAGCTTTCCGGCCCCGTGGTGGGGGCCAACCCCGCCAACTACGGCGAGCGCCTCAAGGGCAAGGGTTTAGAACGCGTGGAGCAGACGACACTGGTCGTCCTGAACGAGCTCGAGGCCTCCCGGGGCGAGGTCGAAGGCTTTTTCGAGGCCAGGCCCCCAAAGGCCGAGGTGCTGCAAAAGGCCAAGCAGGAGGGCGTCTCGCGCTACCTCGAGCCCGCCTGGCTGACGGGAGCCCGCAGCCCCGACGCCGCCCAGTACGGGGTGCTCGCGTCCCAGCGGGGGCTGCCGGGCAAGCGCCCTGTCCCTGAGATCCTCGTGGCGACCTTGGGGCTCACCCAGGCCGCCCTGGCCTACGGCAACGACGAGGTCACCACGGTGCTGCCCGTGTTGGAAAACTCGGTCCAGCCCATGACCCCTTTCATCACCTTCAGACAGCGCTACCAGCACCGCGCTGGCGGCGCGATCTCGGCGGTGTTCGCCGCGCTCGGGATCCTTGCCGACCTCGGCCTGAGGTACCGCATACAGGATTTCGCCTTCGCCTACCACGGCGGGAGGGGGTTCTACTACAGCGGCCTCCTCGGGCTGCACCGGTTGTGCGTGGCCTTCGCGGGCGTGAAGGAGTTCGCCCACGAAGCCCTGGGCTACCTCGAGCGCACCCGCAGCCTCGAGGCGGGCGTGCCGCTCGACCTGGCGCGGCTGCTGGCGGACTTCCTCAAGAACCCCTCGATGGACACCCTGGCGGCGATGGCGCGGGCCAAGGCGAGGGTGCTGGTAGACGAAAGTCTGCCCGTTAATGTGCGGGGCTATGTGCGGGCGGCGGCTAGTGAGCTTTTGGGAACCCTGGTGTCGATACAGGAGGCGATGAAAATGGCAGAAGCTAGGCAGATCCCACCCCCCAGCGAGGCCCTGGTGAAGGCACTGGGCGAGGTCTTTCGTGGTGAGCGCGAGGGCGCTTGGATCGGGGCGTACATCGGCCTCGAGCGCGCCGACAAGCCCGAGAAGTTCTACGCGGAGGTCGCCAAGATCCTCTCGAGGGCACTCGCGAGGGCGGAGAAGGAGCGGAAATGGCTGGCGAAGAACCTCAAGGAGGCCATGGACTCGCTGAGCTCTGAGGAAGTTCTGTCGGCTCATGACCAGCGCACTTTCCCCGCTCATAAGACCGCTTTCTTGCTGCGCGTGCTGGCCAGCATGAAGTATCAGCCCGCCAAACTCGAGGCCGTCGAAGCCGCCCAAGGAGAAGAAGCATGAATTACACCAGCCTTTCGATCAGCTTCCGCATCGGCCTGGCGTTCCACGCCATGAACAACGAGGGCAGCAGCGGGACCAACGTGATGGAGCCGCGGCGCATCAGCGTGGGCGGTCATAATTACGACGGCATCTCGGGCGAGATGGTCCGCCGCCACGTCTTGGAGAACTTCGTGCGCATCGCGAAGTCTAAGAAGCTTCCGCTTAGCTTGGCAGGCGAAGGGCTTCATTCGGACAGGGCAAAGGATCTTGTTAAGGAGTGGATTGCACAGAACTCTGAGATTCAACCGATTGAGGACAAGGGGGATGGGGAAAAAGACGGGGGTGGTACTCAAGAGGAAAAGAAGAAAAAAGCAATTCTAAAGATGGAACCAAGGCACTTCGCGGTCGCATCACGTAAACTGTTGGAGTGTTGCGCAATCGTTGATGTAGGGGGCTTCTTGGCAGCGATAAGCAAAGAAGAGAAGGTGCAGCGCGATGGAAAGGATTACGGCGTCGAGGGAACCTTGAAGCGCGACTCGGTTTTTGATGTAGGATGGCTTATTTCCGAAACGCCAGCCATCGTGGAGTTTTCACAGCACGCCGCCTACCGCCCCGACGGGCAGCACAACCTCTTCACCCAGAACATGCGGGCGGCGGTGTACGGCGGGGTGGCCCGGCTCGACCTGGGGCGCATCGGCTACAACGACTGGGCCTGGCTCGCGCCGGATCGCAACGACCTCCACCTGGACGACGAGCAGCGTCGCCAGCGGGCGGCAGCACTGCTCGACGCCTGGGAGCAGTGGCTGCTCTCCCCGGCGGGGGCGAAGCAGGCCGGCTGGTTGCAGCACACGGGGCAGCTCGAGGGCATCCTGGTGCTCTCGAACTTCGGGCCCGCTCCCTTCCGTTCCCCCATCGAGGTCGAGCTCAGGTACGACGCCGAGGGCAGCCCGCTCGCCGAGCGCATCAAGCCCAACCCGCGCTACAGAGCCGAGCTCGCCACGCTGGCAGAGGCCAAGCCCGGGCGCTACCGCGCGCTCGAGTTCGATGGCCTGCCCGGTTTGGCTAGGGCTTTCGACCAGGCCCGGGCCGCGATCGGCCTGTAGGAGCGGCCATGTCGGAGCTTTGGTTACGGGCCCGCTTTCTGACGCACTCCTTCCACTACCGCATGCCCGACACGGTAGCCATCAGCGCCGTCAACCCGGCGGTGCCCTCGCCCCTCACGGTGCAGATGGCCATGCTAGCCGCGTACCTGCGCGAGGGTGAGCGGGGGAAGGCCCAGGCCCTGCTGGAGCTGTTGCCCTTGAAGGTGCGGGTGCGCCCCCCACGGGGTGCGGTCATCTACCGGGGCATCATGCGCTACGTGCGCCCGCCAAAGGACGCAGGCGACCTCGACAAAAATACCGGTGCGGGCTACAAGATCTCGCCGCACTTCCGCGAGTTCGCCCTGATCGACGGGGCTCTCGAGGTCTACGTACTAGTTCCGGCCGAGCATCGCGGGCTCGTGGCGGAGGCCCTCGAGCGCATCCCCTACCTCGGCGCCAAAGACTCCCTGGTGAGTTGCCAGGGGGAAGTTGAGCCGGTGGCTGAACCCCCGCCCGACTGCGCGGTGTCCCTGGAGGACGCCGATATGACCAGGGTTGCTGACTACGTGGTGCTGCAGCTCGCCGATTTCGAGGGGCGTGAGCGATTATTTCCCCCTGCTAAAGGCAAGCAGAAGGCCCAGGATAAGGCACTCACCCTGGAGCGCCTGCTCCCTAGCCAGCGGCTCAAGGAGCACTACCGGCTGGGCACTTACTTGGTCGAGGGGCAGGTTTACTCTTCCGGCAACGTGAAGGTGTTCCGTCGCGGTGGGGGAGGCTGATGCCCCACGCCTTCCTGCTCCACCTGACCTCGAGCGACCCCCGCCCCCTGCGTTACCCCGGGCTTTACGCGCACGGCCTGTTCTTCGCGCTGTTGGGCAAGCTCGACCCGGCTCTGGCCGCCGCGGTCCACGCGGCTCCCCGCAAGCCCTTCACGCTGGCGGCGCTCGAGCCCTCCCCGCCAGCGGGTAGGGGAGGGGAGGTGGTGCTGCGGATAACCACCCTCGATGACGGTCTGTTCGGCCCGCTGCTGGGGGTCCTCCTCCGCGAGGGCGTGGACGGCCTGGCCTTGGGCGACCACCCGTACCGCCTGGCCCGGGTTGTGGCCACCCCCCAGGGCAGCCCCCTCGCCGGCCGCCGCACCTGGGAAGAGCTGGCCGCGGCCCCGCCCACCCGCTGCCTGCGCCTGCGCTTCCGCACCCCCACCGTGTTCGCTACCTCCAAGCCCGGTCGGCGCGCCCGCCACACCCCCCTACCGGACCCCCTCCTCATCGCCAAGTCCCTGTTATCGAGCTGGCAGCACCACAGCCCCCTGCGCTTCCCGGAGGTCGAGGCCGCTGCGCTGCTGGCGGTCTTCGAGCTCGACCTCGAGCTCACCCGTTTCGCCGACCTCCGGTTCGAGCGGGCCCAGGCCGCCAAGGGGTTCTTCCCCGGCTTCACCGGGGCGGTGGAGGTGCACTGCCACAGCGACAGCCTCGAGGCGCAGCGGGCACTAGGAATCCTGCAGGCGTACGCCTTCTACGCTGGGGTAGGGGCCAAGACCGCCTACGGCCTCGGGCTCACCACGCCCTACTGACGCGAGCGCGAACGCCACTTCTCGGCCCAAAGCCCCCTGAATGGGGGCTTTTACTGTCCTGGACGTAGACCAGACCCCACCTTTTGCACACTCAGGCTAAGCTCGCGTGCGTACCCGTCAGGAACGGGTCTCATGCTGCCTCGAGGGCGTCAGTTCGTGTAGACTAGGAAAAGTCCACACGCCGTGTGCGATTTCGGAGCTAGAAAGGCTGTGACGAACAGGATGCCTGATCGGGGCGTTGCAAAGGCGCTTAACCTCGTAGAGGATTGAAAGATGCAGGCCGAGACCGAGCGCTGCGACGACTCGGTTGCAAAGGCGCTTAACCTCGTAGAGGATTGAAAGGCCAGCAAGTTCTTCCTCCCGCTCAAGGCGAGAGGTGGTTGCAAAGGCGCTTAACCTCGTAGAGGATTGAAAGCGCTGGTAGCGCAGGTCCGACAGCCCTTGCTCAATTGGTTGTTAACCCCCGCCGGGCCCGCCTCGGGCTTAAGTCGGAGGCGCGACAGGGGCTCAGCCGCTAACCTGCAACTCGCGGAGGTGGCCCAGAGGCCGGCCCCGGGCGAAGCGGCAGCAGCGGGAAGCCAGGGAAGGCCGCATGACCTGCGGCCCTCAAGCGCCTCGAGCACGACGGCTCCACCGGGTGATGCTGCGCCGCTTGGCGCGCGAGCGGCAGGTGAAGGGGGGCGGCGGGCACCGCTGAACGCTACGGTTTCCGTAGCAAAGGATTGCAAATTAGAACCTTGATATGTTATCATCGTAATAGATGTAAGCAGTATGCTCTAAACAGGAGAACGGCCCCTCAAGCAAGAGCAGGAGGAAATTTTATGGCGAACGAACCTCACTCCCCCTCGGCCCAGATTCACCCCGCCCTCTCCATCTCCCAGCTCCGCGGAAGCTTCCGCGGCCGGGTCATCACGCCGGACGACCCGGGCTACGACGAGGCCCGCACCGTCTTCATGGGGGGCATCGACGCCCGGCCGGCGGTGATCCTGCGGGCGGCGAACGCCGACGACGTGGCCCGGGCGGTCGCGCTGGCGCGGGGGAGCGGCCTCGAGCTCGCCGTCCGCGGCGGGGGCACAGCGGGGCCGGGCACAGCACGGTCGAGGGGGGCATCGTGCTCGACCTGCGCGACATGAAGGCCCTGGACGTCGACGTGGAGGCTCGCACGGCCTGGGCCGAGGCCGGCCTGACCGCGGGCGAGTACACCGAGGCCACCGGGGCGCACGGCCTGGCGACCGGGTTCGGCGACACCGGCTCGGTGGGGATCGGGGGGATCACCTTGGGCGGGGGGATCGGCTACCTTGTGCGCAAGCACGGCCTCACCGTCGACAGCCTGCTCGCCGCCGAGGTCGTGACCGCCGACGGGCAGCTCCTCTACGCCGACGAGGAGCACCACCCCGACCTCTTCTGGGCCCTGCGCGGGGGCGGGGGCAACTTCGGGGTCGTGACCCGCTTCAAGTTCCGGCTGCACCCGGTGGACTCCGTGGTGGGCGGGATGCTCCTGCTCCCGGCCACGCCCGAGGTCATTGCCGGCTTCATCGCCGAGGCCGAGGCCGCGCCCGAGGAGCTTTCGGCCATCGTCAACGTCATGCCCGCCCCGCCGATGCCCTTCGTGCCCGCCGAGCACCACGGCAAGCTGGTGCTGATGGCCCTGATGGCCTACGCGGGCGAGGCCGAGGCCGGGGAGCGGGCCCTGGCCCCCTTCCGCAGGCTGGCCCCACCCCTCGTAGACCTGCTGCGCCCCATGCGCTACCCCGAGGTCTACCCGCCGGAGGAGGAGGGCTACCGCCCGACGGCGGTGGCCCGCACGATGTTCCTCGACGCCGTCGACCGGGGCGTGGCCGAGACGGTCCTCGAGCACCTCCGCTCCTCCACCGCCGCCATGCGGGTGGCGCAGCTTCGGGTGCTGGGCGGGGCGATGGCCCGCGTGCCCGTGGAGGCCACCGCCTTCGCCCACCGCGGCCGCCGCATCATGGCCAACGTCGCCGCCTTCTACGGCCCCCACGACCGGGCCGAGCAGGAGGCCTGGGTGAAGGGCTTCGCGGCGGCCCTGCGCCAGGGCGACGGCGGCGCCTACGTCAACTTCCTGGGCGACGAGGGGGCCGAGCGGGTCCGCGCGGCCTACCCGGGCCCGACCTGGGAGCGGCTGGTGGCCGTCAAGCGCCGCTACGACCCCGGCAACCTCTTCCGGCGCAACCAGAACATCCCGTCTCGAGGGTGAACCGCCCGACGCCGGGGCCGGGGGACGTCCCCCCGGCCCTCGTCGCTTCCCGGCAAGCGCCGCTTAAGCCTGCGGCGCGCAGGGCAAGATGTGCCGCTAGCAGCGGCGCTCCAGGGCCTGAGGCCGCGCAGAAGAAGGCCTCAACCGCTGAAAAACTCGACCAACACGGGGGCCAAGGCCTCGGCTGCCACCTCGTGGGTCTGGTCATCGAGGGTGCGGTGCCGGGCGTTGGGGATCGCCTCGGCCAGCGCCAGCGCGGTGGCGTGCATGAAGTCGTAGGCCGGGCGGTGCTGGCCGCGCTGCTCGACCATCACGATGTTGTCGTCGGGGGCGTCGGAGTTGACGAAGTGGCGGAAGTGCTTGAGCCTGTCGGGCCTCTCCAGCGTGACCCTCCACTCGCACTGGTAGGTCTGGATGTGGCGGGCCATCTGGGCCTCGAGCTCCGCCGCCAGGCCCAGCTTATCCTCCACGATCACCTCGCGCAGGTACTCGAGGCCCCCCTCCAGCTTCTCCAGCCACACGCTGGTGCGCTGGAGCCGGTCGGCGGTGCGGATGTAGAACATGAGGAAGCGGTCGATGTAGCGCACCAGGGTCTCCTCGTCGAGGTCGGCGGCCAGCAGGTCGGCGTGGCGGGGTTTCATGCCGCCGTTGCCGCACACGTAGAGGTTCCAGCCCCGCTCGGTGGCGATCACCCCCACGTCCTTGCCCTGGGCCTCGGCGCACTCGCGGGTACAGCCCGAGACCGCCATCTTGATCTTGTGGGGGGTCCTGAGGCCCTTGTAGCGGTTCTCCAGGCGGATGGCCAGCCCCACCGAGTCCTGCACCCCGTAGCGGCACCAGGTGTCGCCCACGCAGCCCTTGACGGTGCGCAAGGCCTTACCGTAGGCGTGGCCCGACTCGAAGCCGGCGGCGATGAGGTCGGCCCAGATGTGCGGGAGCTGCTCCAGCCGTGCGCCGAAGAGGTCTATCCGCTGCCCTCCGGTGATCTTGGTGTAAAGCCCGTACTTCTTCGCCTCGGGGGTGATCTCCCCGCCGGGGATGCGGGGCACCACCGAGTAGGTGCCGTCGCGCTGCAGGTTGGCCAGGAAGCGGTCGTTGGTGTCTTGCAAGGGTGCGTGGGCGTCCTCGAGCACGTACTCGTTGTGGAGCGAGGCCAGGATCGAGGCCACCGCCGGCTTGCAGACCTCGCAGCCGTACCCCGTGCCGTGGTCGCGCAGCAGGGCGTCGAAGGTCTTGTAGCCCTTGACCCGCACGATGTCGAAGAGCTCGCGGCGGCTGTAGGGGAAGTGCTCGCAGAGGTGGTCGCTGACCTTTTCGCCCAACCGAAGTAACTCCTCCTTGAGGATCTCGCCCACCGTGCCCACGCAGCCGCCGCAGCCGGTGCCAGCGCGGGTGGCCTTCTTCAGCGAGGCGACGTCGCGGCAGCCCGAGCGAATCGCCTCGCAGATGGTCCCTTTGGTCACGTTCTCACACGAGCACACCCGCGCCGTCGCGGGCAGGCGGGTCTTGGGGGCAGGACCTCCTTCGCCGGGGGGGACGAGCAGGTGCTCGGGGTTGTCCAGCTCCACGGCGTTCAAGACCAGGTTGTGCAGCTTGGCGTAGTCGGAGGTATCGCCCACCAGGATGCCGCCCAGGAGCCGCCTGCCGTCCTCGCTGAGCACCAGCTTCTTGTAGAAGCCCTTGCCAAAATCGCTGTAGAGCACCTCCTGGGCGCCCGGTGTCTGGGCGAAGGCGTCGCCGAAGCTGCCCACCTTCACGCCCAGCAGCTTGAGCTTGGTGGACAGGTCCGTGCCGCTGAAGGCCCGCTCGCCGCCCGTGAGGCGCTCGGCCAGGACCCGGGCCATCTCGTAGCCGGGCGCTACCAGCCCGTAGACGCGGCCCTGGTAGAGCGCGCACTCCCCGATGGCGTAGACGTGGGGGTCGGAGGTCCGGCAGTGCTCGTCGATCACGATGCCGCCACGCTCGCCCACTTCCAGGCCGCTTTGGCGCGCCAGCTCGTCGCGGGGGCGGATCCCCGCCGCGAAGATCACCAGGTCGGCCTCGAGGCGCTCCCCGTCGGTGAAATGCAGCGCCGCCACGCGGTTGCCCCTGGCCTCGAGAGGAAGGAGTCGATCACCACCAGGTGCTCCATGTGCACCAGAGCCTCGCGCACCCAGTCCGAGCGTGGGGAAGAAGGGATGGGGTTCGAGCCCATTACCAGCATCCCCCGGATCTCCCCTCGAGCGACGGCCTCCAGGATCCCAAAGGCCGAGTACCCCTTGCCGGGGAGTTGCTCGGGCTCCACTCCCCACACGCGGGCGACGGCCTGGCGGTCGGCAGGGTCTTCGATGCTGCGGTAGCCCGGCAACTGGTCCGCTTTCAAGCCCATTTCCCGCGCCCCTTGGCCGTTGGCCTGGCCGGTGAGGGTGCCAAAATCAGCCCCCAGCGCCAGGTTGATGAAAGCCAAGCTGGTGGCGACGCCGCGCGAGTTCTGGTCGGCTCCGCGCCCGGTGAGGATGAGGGCCTTACGGGCGCTGGCAAGGAGAAGGACGGTCTGTTCGACCTCGTAAGGCATCAGCCCGCAGACCTCCGCGGCCCAGGCCGCTGTACACCCCTGCACAGCGCTCAGGGCTTCCTCTAGCCCTCGGGTGCGCTCGGCGATGAAGCCGTGGTTGAGCCGCTGCTCCCTGGCCAGCAGATAGAGCAGGCTGTTGGCCAGCGCCAGATCGGTGCCGGGGCGCACGGCCAAGTGCACGGTGGCCAGGTTGGCGGTGAGGGTGCGTCGGGGGTTTACCACGATGAAACGGGTTCCGCCCTCCTTGGCCCGCTGCAGATGAGGCATCAGCATGGGCAGGCACTCGGCGGCGTTGGAGCCCACCAACAGGATCAGGTCGTATCGGGGAAGGTCGGCGAGGGGGCGGTTGAGCCCCCGGTCCAGCCCCAGCGCACGGTTCTGGGCCGCCGCCGCCGACATGCAGTAGCGCCCGTTGTAGTCCACGTGCGGTGTTTCCAGGGCCAGCCGGGCGAATTTGCCCAGCAGGTAGGCTTTTTCGTTGCTCAGGCTGGCCCCGCCGTATACCGCGTTGGCGCTCCTGCCGTGCTCGGCGGCGACGGGCCGAAAACCCCGCACGGCCACCTCCAGCGCCTCTTCCCAACTTGTGGGCTCGAGCCGCCCACCCTTGCGCACTAGCGGGGTCCTCAGGCGGTCGGCGTGCCCCAGCAACTCGCCCGAGGTCAGGCCCAGCACGCAGAGCTTTCCCCCGTTGACGGGGTGGGGCAGCGGCTTAACCGTGCCGTCAGCGTGCAGTTGTATCGCACACTGCATGGCGCAGAAACAGCAGTGGGTGGGGGTGCTGGGGAGTGCCTCCATAGGGTTGTGTTCTAGGGATGGGAAGCCAGGCCTCCCATGCCGGGAAGTATAGAGTTGAATATGCAAACTGTCAATGAATTTTTGGTCAACTAATCACTTTATGATTAACACTTTGCACAAATACGCTTAATATATGCAAAATGTCATCGTATTATTTAATATATGGCAAGAGTACATGGTGCAAATTTAATTCCAAAATAAATTAACTCCCTGGAAACCCAGGGAGTAGCAGCCGCTCGGGTCAGCGCTTGACCGAGCCCACCGCGCCGATAGCCTGGTCGTCACTCAGCGAGCGCAGACGCTTGCCCAGGTCCTGCCACCACAGCAAGGGGGGGCTCTCGAGCCTGGGCATGGAGGCGATCTCAGGTCGCTTCTTCCAAAGCTTGAAACGCAGCAGGGCTAGGTTGAGGAAGAGTTCGCGGTACTCCGGCGGGGTGCGCTGGACGTGAAAGTGAAAGCGAATTCCCCGCGCCTGGGAGAAGGATAGGATGATCGGCACGCCTTCGGGACCTTGGAGTGGGATTTCCACGGTCTGATCGGGGAAAGTGTGGGCGGTGGCTTCTTCCTCGTGCTGGATCATCCCGATCTCGATGAGGATCTGGGCGAAGGCCGAGAACTCCAGCCCGCTGATCTCGCGGTACAGTCGGTCGATGAGGCCGTAGGTAGGGCTCAACTCGAAGCGCTCGCCGGGTTGCTCGGCCCACCACATGGCGTACTGCCCCTTGGGGGGTGCGAGCGAAGCTTGGATGAACAGCCGGTCCTGCCGCGCCACCTCGCCCACGTCGTCGGGATAGATGGCGAAGAGGTCGTCGGTACTGTAGAAAAGCGGCCTGAGCCGTCCGAACTTGCGGGCAATCTCGTGAACGGCCATGAAGTGCCCGGCGGCCTTCTCGTCGGCTTCGGGGTAGAAGAACAGGTCGTACTCGCCATCTGGGGCCTTGACCCGCAAGGGCACCACCAGCACCCCCTGGCGGGTGACCCGCACCACATCGGCCTCGAGCACCTGCACCTGCGAGCCGCGAAAACAGGTCTCGGCGGCGGTGATGAAGTGCAGGGTAGGGGTATGCGCGCTGAGGGGGCCCTCGAGCCACACCTTTGGCCAATCGGCGGGGGCATTTGTGATGAGTTCGATAGGCCCGGCCTGCACGGACCTTAGGCTACTGTAGGTAGAATGCGAAACGCAAAGATACGCTGTTGACCAACTCACCGTCCCGTTTCGATGAAGCGCCACCACAGCAGGAAGCCCACGAAGCTAGCCCAGAAGAAATAGGGACCGATGCGCTCGGGCGCTTTGCTGAGGCTGCTACGCAGCCAGCCTCCGGGCTCGAGGCCGCTCACGCCGTAGAGGATCAGCACCGCCAGCAGGCCGTAGGCGGAGTGCAGCCAAGGCGAGCCGCCGGCGAACAAGAAGCGCAGCAGCAAATCTAAGACGAAACCGGCCATGGCCAGGCCCGCCAGCACCTGGAAAAACCGCGACTGCCACGTGGCGGGCTCGCGCACCAGTAAGGGCAGGCTCAGCAGCGCGCTGAGCGCTAGCGTGGGCAGCGCCAGGAGCACCAATAGGTCGCGCAAGATGAAGATGAGTTCCACGGGCCTAATCTACAGCTCAAAGCAAAACGCCGGGGGTGCTCCCTCCCCACTGGCGGGGAGGGGAGGGGTGATCATGAGTCCTCGGCCATCGAGGGTGGGCGGCGAACATTCAGGCGTTCCGAGATGGCCTGGGCCAGGGAGATCAGGTAGGCGTCCTCGAGCAGGTCCCCCACCAGCGAAACCCCCACTGGCTCGCCGGAGTCGCGGTAGCCCGCCGGGAAGTTGAGCACGGGGAAGCCGGAAGTCGAGGTGTAGAGCGAGAGGCTATTGCCGATGGCCATGAGTACCGTTGGTGTATGGCTATGCCGTCCCGACAGGGGATCGCCCCCGGCCCGGCTTTGCGTCATCAGCTCCCGCAAGGTTGCCATACCCACCTTGCGGTTGTGCAGGGTGAGTTCACGGTACTGATCCGCGGTCATGGCCTCGTCCTGGGAGGCCTGCAGCAGGTCTTGGCCGTAGGGAGCGGCCACCGGGTTCTGGGCGTTAAAGACAATCACCTGCTCGAGGCTTCCGATGGGGGCTCGGGTGGCCTCGAGGTAGGCGTTGACCCCCTGGCGCAGGCCGTAGCGTAGCACCGGAAGCATCTCGAGCTTGGTTTGGGGATAGGGCACGGGCACCACTTCCGCTCCCGCTTCGCGCAGGCTCTGGGCCACGCGCTCCATCACGGCTTGGTCGCCCTCGCGCTGCACGTGCTGCACCCAGCCCACCCTTAGCCCCTCAAGCGCCAGCGGGACCGGAGCCCTGGCGAACTCCCCGACCCTGGGATGCAGCGCTCGTTGGGTGAGGGGATCGTTGGGGTCGTGCGCGGCCAGCACATACATCAGCACGGCTAAATCAGCGGCACTTTTGCTCATGGGCCCGGCGGTGTCCTGTGCGTCGGTGATGGGGATGATGCGGTCACGGCTGACCAGACCCAGGGTGGGCTTGAGGGTGAAGAGGCTGTTCTGGGCGGCAGGGTAGATGAGCGAGCCTGAGGTTTCGCTGCCGATCCCGGCCACCGCCAGGTTGGCCGCTACCGCTGAGGCGGTGCCGCTGCTGCTGCCGCCGACGTCGAAGGGGCCGTAGGGGTTGCGGGTATGCCCCCCCAGGGCGCTGAAGCCGTTGACCGAGGTGCTGCTCATGAAATTAGCCCACTCCGAGAGGTTGTTCTTGCCCAAGATCACCGCCCCGGCCTCTAAGAGCCTTTTCGTGACGAAGGCGTCGCGATCGGGGGTAGCCCCACGCAGGGCAGCGGCTCCGGCAGTGGTGTGCATGGGGGCGGCGGTGGCGATGTTGTCCTTGAGGCACAGGGGGATGCCGTGGAGTGGGCCGCGCACGCGGCCCCGCTGGCGCTCGAGGTCGCGCTCGCGGGCCTGCTCGAGCGCCAGGGGATTGAGCTCGAGGTAGGCGCCAAGCCGGTCGTTGTAGCGACGGATGCGCTCCAGGTAGAAGAGGGTGAGCTGTTCGGAACTCACCTCGCCTGCCGCCATCGCAGCCTGAAGCCCTTGGATGCTCGAGGACTGGCTCAGGCGCTCGAGCCGCGCGAGGAGGGTGGGCTCGAGACCGGTCAGAGCCTCCTCGAAGGGCGAGAAGTCCAGGGCCTGGCGCAGAGGATATTCGTGCTGGGCGGTCTGTTCATGGACCTGCCGCGCTACAAAGCTCTCCCAGTCGCGCTTGGGGCTGCTTGGCTTACCCGACTCCGCGGAGGTCGGAGGGGAGGACTGCTGGCTCATGACGCCCCACACTACCAGAACGCGCCGCCTCTAGCCTGTAGACCGAATCATACCGGATTCAAAAAGATAATCACCCAAACCAAAGACCTTCAGAGGCTATCTTTTTGAATCCTAGAGCACTCCCTTCGGTCGGGTCAGTTCGTTCCCGAATGGGAACGAACTGACCGAATCTGGTATCACGACCGTAGGGGCGAAGCTCGGGCTTGCCCCGAGAGCGCGGCTGCAATCGCTTTGACTGCCGGGCACGGCCTCAAGGGATGATTTGGCGTCCTACCAATGGCGTCTTGCGTTTGACGTTTGGCTATCCGCCATCGATCATCGGCAGCCGACGCAAGCACCGATCTACATCTCGAGCAATCCGCTCAGCCCCTCCGGCTTCGCCCATCGCGGCCTTGCCGTCGGCCTGGGCGGCTGCGTAGCGGGTGGGGTTGGAGAGCAGCTCGCGGGCCGCTTGGGCGATGGCCTCGGGGTTGGGTTCTGTCAGGGTCAGGGCTCTTCCCAGCATCCTCTGCTGGGCCCGGGCGAAGGGGAGGGTGTATTGGGGGCCGGCGGTGGGGAATCCTACTAGGGGCACGCCGAAGCCCGCGGCCTGTTCGGCGGCGGTTCCGCTGGTGGAGAGGGCCAGGCGGGCCCCCTCGAGCGCCCGCCGAAAGGCTCCGGTGGTCAGGTGGGCTACGGTGCCATCGGGGTGGATCAGGCGCAGCACCACCCCCTCGGCCTTTGCGGTGGCTTCCTTCCTCCATCCGGGGGTTTGCAGCTTGCTCAGCTCGAGGCCCGCCCAGGCCACCACGGGGGTCAGGCCGGTGGAGCGCAGCAGGCGGCAGGCCTCGAGCATCCTCGGCAGGCTGTAGTAGGCGTCGGGGCGTGAGCCGGGCAGCAGCAGCAGGTAGGGTGGGGAAGGCTCGAGGCTGGCCTCGCCGCTCACCGCGTCGAGCATGGGGTTGCCCAGGTACTCGGCCTGGGCGATGCCGTGGGCGCGTAGCCACCGGGCCCCCTCGGGCTCGCGGGGGTAGACCCGCACGGCGCTTCGCATGAGGAGACGCTCGAGGCCCGTGTACGCCCGGTCTACCCGCCTGTCCCGGCCACCCCAAGCCCGCAGTGAAACCCGCGACTGCATCAAAAAGGTGGGCTTACGGCCAAAGATGCGGGCCACCGCCAGGGCGTAGAGGTCGCCTACGGCCACGATGGCCTCCGACCGGGCGGCCACCTGGCGGGCTGCCTGCCAGTGCCCCAGGCTCATCGCCAGCCAGCCCGCCCGCAGGTCGCGCAGGAAGGCCGTGGGGTCGTCGAGCACGAAGCCTCCGGAGGGCATCTGTCGGCGTGGGCCGTGCACAACGAAACCCGTGCGCTCATAGGCCGTGCCCCGGCCCACCAGCGGCAGCGCCTCGAGGCCGTACCCCAGCGCCTGGAGCTTCTGTCCGATGACCGCGGCGATGATGTCCTCGCCATGGCCGTTGGAGATCAGCAGGATGCGGCCCATAGAGCCTTACCAAGTCTAGCAGCCAGGCGATAAGTGCCCTCCAGCGGATTTACCCTCTTCGGCCAGCTTGGTAAGCTGGCGGTGAGCGATGAGCTTTGTCTGGCCCCTGCTGTTTTGCCTGAGCGTTCTCGGTCCATCGGCCTGGGCCGCCAGGGAGGTGCCGTGGGCTTCGGGGGAGAAGCTGGTCTACCGCTTTAGCTGGGCGGGCCTCGAGGCTGGCGAGCTGCGCCTCATGGCCACCGCCCAGGCCGGGGGCTGGCGCTTCGAGGGAAAGCTGATCCCCAAGGGGCTGGGGGTGCTGCTGGGCTACGGCTACGAGGTGGAGAGCCTGGTGGACGAGGAATTCTACACCCTGCGCTTTTCCAAGACCCTCATCGAGCCTTTCAGGGGCACCACCCGCCTCCTGGCCGAGCGACAGGCCGGCCAGGAGCCGCTGGTGGTAACCATCACCGAGCCCGACGGCCAGAAGCACGGCTACAAAGCCGAGGTGCGCCCAGTGCTCGACGACCTCTCGGTGCTATACTTCTTGCGGCTCAACCCCGAAGTCAGGGTTGTGCAGATGGTGGATTTCAAGGCGATCATCCTGAGCAGGCCCGAGCTTTTGAAGGACAAGGAGGGGTTGTTGGGCTACCGCATCGCCCAGAACGGGGCCACCATCGAAATCTGGCTGCGCAACGATGCCCGCCGCACCCCGGTGTTCCTGGCTTTCGGGCGGGACTGGGGTCGCCTCGAGGCGCGGCTGATAGAATAGCGCCGATAGCTGAGCGAGTAGCCGCTGGCCCATGGCTGTGTTTTAGCTGTGAGCCCTTTCCTCAGCGCTTTTGGAGGCTTGCTTGAAAGGCAATATCACCGTAACCGAAGGAGCCCTGGCCGCGATCGTGGCCCTGGCGGCCCATGAAGTGCCCGGCGTGGTGGGCATGAGCCCCGCCGGAATTCGCGATTCGATCAGCCGCATCCTGGGAAAGACCGAAGCCAGCGAAGGGGTGGTGGTCAAGCCCGATCCCGCCGCTCCCGGCAAATACGTGGCCGACCTTTACGTGGTGGTGGCCTTTGGTTCGCGCATCCCCGCCGTGGTGGACAACATCGGTGAGCGGGTTCACTGGGCAGCCAAGAGCCTCGCCGGCACCGAGCTCTCGGCGGTGCGGGTTCACGTGGTGGGGGTGAGCCGTGGCTGAGAGCCTGACCCCGGGCGCCGTAGCCGAGGCCTTCCGCTACGCTACCGACTGGTTCGCCATCTACGTCGAGGAAACCAACGCCCTCAACGTCTACCCTGTCCCCGACGGCGACACCGGCACCAACATGCACCTCACGCTGCAATCGGTGCGGCGGGAGCTGGACTTGGCCGATACCTCCCGCATGAGCGAGGTGGCGCGGGCCATCAGCTACGGTTCGCTGCTGGGAGCGCGTGGCAACTCCGGGGTGATCACCTCGCAGATCCTCAAGGGCTTTGCCGAGGCCATCAAGAACGAGCCCACCCTGACGCCTCCCTTGCTGGTGCGGGCCCTCGAGCAGGGCCAGCAGGCCGGTTACAAGGCCGTGATGAAGCCGGTAGAGGGCACCATCCTCACCGTCATTCGCGGTTTGGCCGAAGGGGCTAGAGCGCTGGGGAAGGGGGCCAGCAGCATCGAGGAGGTGCTCGAGGCCGCCCTGAGCGCCGGGCGCCGGGCGCTGGAGGGCACGCCTGAGCTGCTGCCGGTGCTCAAGCAGGCCGGGGTGGTCGATGCCGGAGGCGCGGGCCTGATCCGCCTGGTTGAGGGTTTGCAGGGCTACGTGCTGGGCCTGCCCTTGCCCGAGCCCCCCAAAATCGAGAAGTACGCCCAGACCGCCTTCGAGCAGGAGGACTTCGGCTACTGCACCGAGTTCCTCATGGAAGGCGTGGTCGAGCCGGTGGAGAAGATACGCGAGATGGTCTCGTCCTACGGCGACTCGCTCTTGGTGGTAGGGGCCGAGGGTTACGTCAAGGGTCACATTCACACCAACGACCCCGACGGCCTGCTGGCCCTGGTGGCCCGCTATGGCAAGATGGTGCGCACCAAGGTCGAGGACATGTCCCAGCAGCACACCGAAATCCTGAGCATGGCCGGGGCCGCCGACGAGGCTCCGCCGCCCACGGGGCTTGTGGTGGTGGCTACGGGCTGGGGCTTGGTCAAGGCTTTCCGCGGCTTCGGGGCCCGGGTGGTGGCGGGTGGTCAGACTGCCAACCCCAGCGTGCAGGACATCCTCGAGGCCATCAAGAGCTTGCCCAATCCCAACGTCATCGTGTTGCCCAACAACTCCAACGTGATCATGAGCGCCAACCAGGCCGCCGAGCTGGCTAGGGCCCAGGGTAAGAACGCGGTGGTGGTGCCCACCCGCACCCTGGGCGCGGGACTGGCGGCTGCGGTGGTCTATCAGGCCGAGGCTGAGCTCACCGAACTGATCCCCGAAATGGAGGAGGCCGCTGCCCGCGCGGTGACCCTCGAGGTCACCCGTGCCAGCCGCGACGCGAGCTTAGAGGGCCTCGACGTCAAGGAGGGCAAGCCCATCGGTCTGAAGAACGACAAGCTCGTCGTGGTGGCCGACACCCCTGAGGAAGCTCTGATCAACTTGGTGCGCTTGAGCGTCGCCGAGAACGAATACGAGATCATGACCCTTTTTCACGGGGCCGCGGTGGAGCGGGAGAAGCTCGATGAATTGCTCTCTTTCCTGAAGGCTCAGTTCGAGGACCTCAGCATCGAGGTGCTGCCGGGTAGCCCCGACCTCTACGACTACCTGGCTGCGATTGAGTAGGCGTTGTCATAAGGGAGGGCTTTAGGATTCAAAAAGATAGCTCTTTTTGAATCCGGTATCAATAGGCTCCGTTTTTGCTGAGCACTGCTAGGGTTGTTCGGGCGAGAATGTACAGGTCGAGCCACACCGACCAGTTGCGCACATAATAGGTGTCCAGCGCTACCCGCTGAGCATAGGAGGTGTTGTTGCGCCCGGAGACCTGCCACATGCCCGAAAGCCCGGGCCGTACCTTCAGGTACAGGCTCAGCTCTTGGTTGTAGCGGCCGACCTCCTCTTGCACGATGGGGCGAGGTCCCACGAGGCTCATCTCGCCCTTGAGTACGTTCCAGAGCTGGGGGAGTTCGTCGAGGCTGGTGCGCCGCAGGAAGCGGCCCACTCGAGTGACCCGGGGGTCGTTTTTGAGCTTGTGGTTTTGCTCCCACTCCTCTCGCAGCTCCGGATGCTGTGCCAGGTATTGCTCGAGTACCCGGTCGGCGTCGGGAACCATCGAGCGGAATTTCCAGGCCCTGAACATCCGGCCCCCCTGGCCGATACGGGGGTGGCCGTAGAAGACGGGACCCTTGGTCTCGAGGCGGATCAGCAGCGCGATCACCGCGGTGAGCAAGGCCAGCGGCAGGGCTGCCAGTACGACCAGGCCAAGGTCCATCAGCCGCTTGAGGAGGCGGGGCCCGGGCAGCAGGAGCTGTTGGCGCAGCTCGAGGGCGAGCATCCCGCCGAGATCGCGGGGTGAGATCCACAGGCTGCTGAGTCCCAGCAGGTCGGGGATGAGCAGGAGGTGCGGAAAGACCCGTTCCTGCTGCTCCAGAAGCTTCAGCAACTCCCCTCGGGTTACCCCTGGCATCGCCACCACCGCGTAGCGCACTCCTAACTGCCGGGCGACCGCGGGGGCCAGGTCCATTCCTCCTGCAACCGGCACCCCCGCGCAGGCCGTGCCATGACGGCTCGTGTCGTCGTCGAGCATGGCGATGGGTTTGAAGCCCAGACCGGGCTGGGCCTGGAGCGCTCGAACCACCTGGCACTGTGTGGCCCCCGCCCCGAATATCACCACGGCCTCGCCCCACCAGGGTTTGGCGGCGAATAGATGCCGAACCAGTGCCCGCCCCAGCGGCACCAGCAGCAAGCTCAACAGCCAGACCACCAGGAACACCGAGCGCGAGTAGAGCTCGCCCCCCTTGAGCAAAAAGGTGGCGGCGCCGAACACCAGGAAAAGACCGCTCGAGGTGTACGACAGCAGCCGCAACTCCTCGACCGGGGTGAGTCCAACCCGGTAAAGCCCCACCAGGCCGTAGATCGCTGCGAACACTATCAAGCCTGGCCACAGCCCCGTGTAGAGCTCTAGGGGGAGGCTGCCGGGTAGGAGCCAGCGTACCCAGATGGTTGCGATCGAGGCCAACCCCAGCATCAAGAGATCGGAAAAGAGCAGGGTTGCCGAGGTGAGCCAGGGTAAGCAGGGGTTATGCAACAGGCGCACCGAGGCATTTACTGGGCGACGTAGCATCGTTACTCAGGGTAACGGCCGTCGCTTTTGGAAGCTACGAATTTTGACCATTCCCGCTCCACCAGATCCTTGAACTGCTGCCGGAACCGCTCCGCCCCAAACCGTTCGACCGCTTGGCGCACGGCGCTGGGGTTCCAAGTCTGCTGCTCGAAGCGCTCGACGGCCTCGAGGATGGCTCGAGGCGTCTGTTCGGGGAAGAAAACGCCGCTAACCCCCTCTTGTACTGTCTCGAGCGCTCCCCCTTTGCCGTAGGCGATCACGGGCGTGCCGCAGGCCTGGGCCTCCACCGGGATGATCCCGAAGTCCTCCTCCGCTGCGAACACGAAGGCTTTCGCCCGCTGCATGTGCTCCTTGAGGGAAGAGAAGGGCTGGTAGCCCATCATCCGGACGTTGGGGGCCGCTTTCGCCTTGACCTTCTCGAAGTCGGGGCCGTCCCCGATGACCACCAGCTTGCGCTCGGGCATCTGACTGAAGGCCTCGACGATGAGGTCCATCCGCTTGTAAGGAACCATCCTCGAGGCCGCCAGGTAGAAGTCCTCCTTGGGCTCGTGCAGCGTGAAAGATTCCACGTCCACAGGGGGGTAGATCACTTCAGCCTCGCGGCGGTATGCCTTGCGGATGCGCCGGGCGATGTAGTGGGAATTGGCGATGAATACGTCGACCCCGGCCGCCGTGCGTTGATCCCATAACCGCATGTAGTGCAGGAGAGCACGGGCCAGTGCGCCTTTTATCCCCCGTTCCAACCCGGCTTCACGCAGGTATTGCGGCTGTAGGTCCCAGGCGTAGCGGATAGGGGTGTGAACGTAGCTCAGGTGCAGCTGGTCCGGCCCGGTGAGTACCCCTTTAGCCACCGCGTGGGAGCTCGAGATCACCACGTCGTACCCCCGCAGGTCGAACTGCTCGACGGCGAGGGGCATCAGGGGCAGATAGCTCCGGTAGGCGGCGCGAGCCCTCGGGAGCCTTTGGATGAAGGAGGTCTGTACGGGTCTGTCCTGTATGAAGCCACGTTGTCCTTGAGGAAGGAAGTCTACCAGGCTGAAGAGGTCTGCCTGGGGGAAGCACAGCAGAATCTGCTCGAGCACCCGCTCGGAGCCGGCATAGGTGACCAGCCAGTCATGGACGACGGCAACCCGCACGAGCGCAGTCTACCGCTCTCCCGCGGCCGCTTCGAGCACCCGCCGGACCGCCTCAGCCGTCTTCTCCCACGAGAAGAGCCGGGCTCGCTCGAGGCCCCTCTCCCTCAGGACGGCCCGCAGGGCCGTGTCCTCAACCAATTCCTGCAGACGTACAGCCATTTGCTCAGTGTCGAGGGGGTCAACTGTGACAGCTGCGTCCCCCACTACCTCGGGCAGGGAAGTCGTGTTGGACGTGAGCACGGGTGTGCCTGACGCCATGGCCTCGAGGGGGGGCAGGCCGAACCCCTCGTACAGTGAGGGGAACACCAAGGCCGTGGCTCCCCGGTAATACGCCGGAAGCTCTTCCTCCGGGATGGGGCCCGCGAAGACAACCCCGCCCGTGATACCTGAACTGCGGGCCAAATTATGGGTTTCAGCGTCAGGAGGGCCGCTCAGGACGAGGCGCACGTCCCGGGCAAGCCCCGACATTGCAAAGGCCTGGAAGAGCCGCCCCAGGTTCTTGTGGGGCTTGCGGTTGCCTACGTACAGCAGGTAAGGGTAGCCCGGCCGGTGGCGCGGGCCCTCAGGGCTATAGGCCGCGCTCACCCCGTTGCCCACCACCGTGACCCGGTGCTCGGGTAGCTGCGCCCACTCGAGGATCTCCCGCCGGGAATACTCCGACACCGTGAGCACTTGATAGGCCCGGTGGGCTGCCGGACGAACCACCGCTTTGTAATAAAGCTGCTTGGCCAGCGAGGCCTCTTGAGGAACGCGCAGGTGGATGAGGTCGTGAATCGTGAAAACGAAAGGGCGCAGGCTGGCTAGAGGGGGGTTGAAGCCTGGGCTGAAGTAGACCTGGGGCCGTCGGCGATAGAGCTGTAGGGAGAGCCAGAGGGGCTCGAGGGGGTGTAGCAGCGGCGGGCCTTTGTCGAGCAGCTCCCCCCCTACACGGCTTAGCACCTCTTGTGCGAAGCGACCGATCCCGTGTGGACCGATCCAGCGGGCATCGCTTAGTATTGATCCTATTGATCCCACCAGCCTTCCCACCGCCCTAGAGCAACTGTGCTGTGGTAGTAAGCTTTACGCCAATGCCCCTTGAATATGGACAGGGTCGCCCCCCCTAGAGGACGCAGGCAATGGTAGGCCACGTCCCATAGCGGATAGCGATGTTTGCGAAGGACGTGCCCCATTCCACGGCCATAACTACGCGCACGGTGTAGCGTGCTTGCGCCATACGAAGGCGTGGGTTGAGGATGGTAGACTTGCAGAGTAGGCTCAAACCAAAGCCTAAAGCCCGAGTCGATAGCGCGAATCAAGTAATCGGTTTCCTCGCCTGATCCCCAGCGTGTTCCCGCTCCCGCACCCAGGCTTTCATCAAAAAGGCCAACTTTACGAACTACATTGCGCCTGAGAAAAATGGTGAACGAAATCCCCCTTCGCCAAACATTGCGGCGGTTGAGTAGTCCAGGTGTGGTGTCCCAACGTCCGGCAGATATGCAACCGGTTTCGTCTATCGAACGCCCTGTAATACCATCCCAATCAGGATTGGCAGATAGAAAGCCTGCTACTTGTTTTAGTAGGCCAGGAGAGTACCAGCAGTCATCGTCTGGAAAAGCCACCACGTCCCCGGTGGCGTGAGCCAAGCCAATATTCCGCGATCGGGATAAGCCGGGGGCTGAACGTAGGTGTGTGATCGGTAGCATTGCCTTGAATGGGGTGATGAGTTTTTCTAAGAAATCATTGGGGTTTTGGTCAACTAAAAGCAACTCGAGGTCTTGCCATTCTTGGAGACTTAAACTTTCCAGGAAGCGAGCAACCTCTGTAGAGCGATTGATGGTGGCAAGAATCAGCGTGAATTTCACCTGTAGCGCTCCAATAAAGCACGGTATGTCTTAGAAATCTGCCCTGCCCACTTATCAACAGACCATACCTGCTCAATGTACCGAGATGCTTCCTCCCCAAGAGACCTCCGCATCTCGTAGCTCTTCAATTGGAGCACAGACTCGGCTAAGGCACGAGGTTCTGCTGCAGGGAACAGCAATCCGGTTTGGTTATGGGTGATGATTTCCAACAATCCGCCGATGGCTGATGCTACAACTGGTTTTCCCAATGCCATTGCTTCTAAAGCGGCGACTGATGATGCTTCTACCACTCCGTGGGAAGGCACTGAGGGAATTAAGACAATATCCATAGCACCCATTAAACCGAGAACTCTATTCCGCGGCTGCGTGCCCAACAGATGGACACGCCCATGTAGGCCATACTTTTCAATCGCGCGCTTTACTTTTGAATGCATTGGTCCATCACCGGTAATCCAGAGATGGAAATCAATAGGTAGTAGGCTCATTGCTTCAATGGCAACAAGGGGACCGTTCTTTTCAACTAGACGTCGTGGCAAGAGCAAATTCAGCCCACCCGGATTGATGGTTTTGACTTGAGATAGGAATTGGGGGGCAGTTTCAGCAGATTGCCGTCGAATGTCTTGGTAATCTACCGCATTAGGGATAACTAAAATTTTATTATGATCTATCCCAAAATCTTTGTTGATAATCTCGGCTTGCCCACTATCGACGGCTAAGATGGCGTTGTGGCCTTGGTAAACTAGCATCTCGAGTTCTCTTACGTAGCGACTCAGTTCTTCATCGCCTAGATCCATGAGAATTTCACGCGAAAGCGGGCTATGTGCTGTATACAGAAGGGGGTGCTGCTTGGAGAAAGCAAGCGATGCATAACCCGCGATGGGGTCATGGCTATGTATAATAGCCGGAGAATCCGCAGCTAATCGCTGCTTTATTTGGGATCTAAGCTTATTGATGCGATACTTGGCATTGGCTATGCGCGCTCTAGATACCTGTGCTCTAGATTTGAGCAATAAAAGCCCTCGGACTAGAGGGGTTGTAGGAGGATTGTACCAGTAATTGAAAGTAAATTCCCTTGACAAAGCGCTTATCAGAGTGTCGATATGGCTGCTCACTCCACCGACCGGACTGCGATCACGGGGTATGAGGATTTGTGACTTCACAGTTGTACGTTAGCGACTTCTAGACAAAATGCCTAGGGCCATCAACAAGCCCACATGAGTCACCAGTCCAGCCCAGGCAGCTCCAAGCCACCCGTGTCCTGGAATCCACCATATGTTTAGTGTGGCGTTAAGGAATAACGCACCGCCTTGGATTAAAGCACGCGTCTTTTGGAAGCCTGCGCCTGTAAGGGCGTCGGCGAAAGGCCAATAGAGTCCTTGCAAAAGGGGAATCCAGGCGATCCAACGGAGGGCGTCAGCTGACTGCCGGAAGCTTTCACCAAGAAAATGAGGTAGTAGCGGTGAGATGAGATATAGCGCTGTTGCTACTACAAGCCCGTAGGCTGCAGTAAACGGCAGTATCCTCAGCGCTAGCGCTCGAGAGTGCCTCAAACCCAGGCCACCAGCTTGAAAAAAGTAGGGATACATCGCTGCTAGCAGTGCGTTCAGAGGTAGGTAAGCTACATTAATGAGGCGGTATGGAGCTGAGTATATGCCAGCAGCCTCGGCTGAGGCTAGGCGGGCAAGTATGGCTTTGTCTAATTCTGTATAAGCACTCTGAGCGGCTACTCCTACAGAGAATTGCAATCCTAGGGCTATACGCTTACGCACGCCGCTGAGTGAGGCGACTGGGAGACCCCAGGTACGAAACGCCCAGAATTGGGATAAAAACCCGATAAGTAAGCTATTTGTTAGAAAGAGGAGAGCCCAATTCTGAGCTGAAGCACCTATACTGTGCAGCAGCAGCACAAAGATCAGCGATATCAGCCCATTGAGGATTTCTAATGCGGCGTTGCGTCCTAGTAATCCGTAGGCTACGTTAATGCCTTGCACAAGTACCCAAGCCCTTGAGGCTATGAGTTGAGCCACTCCAATAGCGCCGACGGTAGTCCAAGTCGCTTGTGGTAAAAGGATAAGCTTAAGCAGCAGCATAATGGCCAGAACGACAGGGCCTGCTATTGCCGACGTCAACAGGCTATTACCCAATGCCTGCCTGGCGGGCATGCCTGCTACGGTGTCGCGTATGAGCAAACTATATCCGCCCAGCTCGGCAAAAGGCGACAGGAGGGTTCCTAGGGCTAAGCAGGCGGAGAAGATGCCGAATTCCTCGGGGCCTAGTAACTGGGCTAGTAGCACGAAAGTTGGTAGCTGAAAAGCGAGCTTAGCTGTGTAGCCTAGCAGCATCCAAGCCGTATTGCGCGTTATCGGGCGATGTAGCCAGTTCTTCAACATGAAATCAGCCTGGTTATACAATGGCAGTCATTTGCCATCCCCGAAATTTGACCCATACAACATAGCTTAATGATACTTACGTAACGCCGGATCATGTTCACGACGGATCAAACGAGTTAAAGGAGGGTTGTAGGGGGCTGCTTTAGCATAGTGGAATCTTATAACTTGTTCATTTGCCCTTGCGAGCACCTGTACCTCTTGCTAGCATCACCCTTGGTATTGAGGCACAACCTCAAGACCAAAGTTGGCAAATCGGCAATAGGCCCTCTAGCTGCACTACTTGAAGATCCCGCGCCAATACCCAATACATCCCTTGGCCGGGGAAAGGAAAGGAACACCATGCGCAACGCTAAAGGCTTCACCCTGATCGAGCTCCTGATCGTCATCGCCATCATCGCCATCCTGGCCGCCGTGCTCATCCCCAACGTGCTCAACGCCCGCAAGCGCGCCAACGACCAGGCCGCTGCTGCCTATGCCCGCCAGGTCGCCACCTGGCTCGCCGCGGCCGACACCGCCGGTACGCCGATCAGCAGCATCACCAGCTGTACCGCTACCCAGCTGCAGAGCGAGGGCGCTCCCAATAGCTGGCCCAAGGCTGTGAGTAACTGCACCATTTCTTACAGCTCCACTGATGGCCGCAGCACCGTTACCGTGACCTCGGTCAACGGCACTGTTGTAAGTGCGGTGTACTAACGGGCCCTAGCATCGGCGAGGGCCGGGCTTGGGCCCGGCCCTCGCCGCAAAAAGGGGGCTTGAATGCACAAGGCAAGGGGTTTCACGCTCGTCGAACTCCTCATCGTCATCGCCATTATTGCCCTCTTGGCCGCCGTGCTCACCCCAAATGTGTTGACTGCCCGCAAGCGTGCACTGGACATGGCTAGCCAGATGTACCTGAAGCAGGTGGTACAGTGGATTGCTTCGGCTGACACCGCTGGTGGCGATGTGAGTGCGCTAAACGGCAGCGACTGCAGGAGTGTCATTCTGCAAGATGAGGGGGCCCCGGCGGAATACCCCAGGGCTGTGAGAAGCTGTGTGATCGTCCGTGACTCTGCAGATAATAAATACACCATCACGGTGAACTCACAAGCCAGCGGGGTGTTTAGTGCGGTTTACTGGCTGCGCTGAGGTATCGGACCTTTTCAGGCGACCCTAGCTAAAATGGGGTCGCCTAAGGTTTTTGGAGAAAGATGCTTAAACGAGACTATCAATTCCCCCAGATCTGGCTAGCCGTTGTTCTAGGACTCATATGGAGTTTCCCGTTTTTCGTTAACTATTTCGCTCCTAAGCCCTCGGTATCAACCCTCGAGGTTGCGAGCGGGATAACCCAGTTCACTTATTCTGGGGTGGTCGCCAGCGAGTTGGTATGGCTTTTTCCACGGGTAATGTTGCTGGTGGTGATCGGGGTGTTCGGGATTTTGCAAGCTCGCGGCCTGCAATCCTACCGAAACCCCTTCAGCTACCTGTTGCTGTCTTACCTCTTGCTCGTGGGGATCGCTAGCGTAAATGCCCGCGACGACGATTTATCCGCGATTCTCCTAGGGGCGGAGGGCCGGATGGACGGTCTGCTTTACCAAATTGGTCTGGTTCTGACGTCGCTTTTCGTCTACCGGGTGTTGCGTGAAAACCGCCAAGCCTGGCCGCTGCTGCTGTCTGGCTTAGTGGTCGTGGGTGTGATTGAAGCAGTCGTGGTGGTGTTGCAGCGACTGGCCCTGGACCCCGTGGGGCCGCTGGCTCGAGGCTTCATGTACGAGGCTCCGGTGGGCACCATCGGCCACCCCGGGATGGTGGCGGGGTTCATGGTCGTCGTCTTGATTGGCGGGATGGGCTTGTTCCTGCGGGCGAGCGGGACGGCTCAGAGGGTGTTCTTGGCGCTGGCGCTGCTAGCGGTTGCTCTGGGGTTGGGCATTACCACCAACAAGGCCTCGGTCTATGCCCTGATCGCTGTGCTGGTGCTGTGGAACCTGCTCCGGCGCGAGCGCTGGCTATTAGGGCTTTCCGTGGTCCTACTCGCCATGGTTCTCGGTGCGCAGAGCCTCGTGCCCAACCGCCTCGACTTTAATCGTAGTCTGACCGACCCCACCACCGGGAAGACCCGCCTGGTTATCTGGGAACTGGCCTTGAAGGCGGCGACCCACTTGCCGCTGAGCCCCCTGATTGGGAGCGGCCCGGACGGGTTCCGCCTGGCCCTGCTGCGCCACATCCCGCCGGAGGAGCTCATGCGGGAGTACCGCCTCGAGTACGGTTGGCCCCCCGAGGCGACGATCCGGGAGATCCAGACGCTCTACCAGCCGGGCGACCCTATCCGCTCGAAGGCGTTTTTGGTTTTCCTCGACAACTACAAGAGCGACACGGGCAAGCAGGGTCTGATCTACAAGGTCTACCTCGACAAGGCCCACAACCTCCTGCTCGACCGGCTCATCTCCTACGGGCTCTTTGCCGTGCTGATCACGGTGATGCTCTACCTGTGGCCGGTTTGGCGGCTGATCCGTAGGGCCAACGTGTTCGAGCAGTCCATCCCCGTCGCGCTGCTGGCGGTGTTTCTGTACTACTTGTTCTGGTTCCCGGTGGTGCAGGTCGAGCCCATCCACATGGTCTTCGTGGCCATGGCTTGGGCTCTGCTCGATAAGAAGGGTGAAGCTGGGCTAGTCCGCGTGTAAGGCGGCCTCGAGGTCGCTGCCCCCCAAAGCCTTCCAGGCTTGGGCCATGTCCTCGGGGATGGGGGCCCGCAACTCCAGCAGTTTGCCCGTCCTCGGGTGGGGAAGCCGCAATTCGTAGGCGTGGAGGGCGTGGCGGGCGATGTGGGGGCTGGGCTTGCCGTAGACCTCGTCGCCCAGGATGGGGGCGTGGAGGTGCTTGAGGTGGACGCGGATCTGGTGGGTGCGGCCGGTGTGGGGGCGGGCGTCCACGAGGGCGAAGACCCCGGCGGTTCGCAGCACCACAAAGTCGGTCTCGGCGTAACGGGCGGCGATGCCGCCCACGCTCATGCGGGTGCGGTCTACGGGGTGGCGGCCGATGGGGGCGATGAGCACGCCCTCTTTGGGGATGCCCACGGTGATGGCGACATAGCGCTTGAACACGCTGCGGCCCCGGAAGGCCTCGGCCAGGCGACGGTGGGCGGCTTCGTGGCGGGCCACCACGATGACGCCGCTGGTGTCCTTGTCGAGGCGGTGGACGATGCCAGGGCGCACGAACTCGGGTTTCTCGCCCTCGGCGGCTTGCAGGCCATAGCGGCCCAGGATGGCATTGACCAGGGTGCCCGAGACCACGCCGGGGGCCGGGTGGGTGATCATCCCGGCGGGCTTGTTGACCACGACGAGGTCGGCGTCTTCGTAAAGCACCTCGAGCTCGACCTCTTCCGGCTCGACGGTGGTGGGTTCGGGGGGAGGGGGCTCGAGTTCGACCGTTTCGCCCTTGAGCTTGTAGCCCGCTTTGGTAATGGGTCTGCCGCCTACCCGTACCAGCCCGGCGGCGATCCACTCCTGGGCTTTGGCCCGGCTGGTCTGGGCTTCCTGGGCCACAGCTTGGTCGAGACGTACCCCTTGGGCACTGAAACGCAGCACGGGGGTATTGTGGAACGCCGGAGGCGGGACGTCAAACGCAAAACTCCTCAGCCCCGATGCCCCTCACGCCGGGCGGCTTTGGGGACGGTTGGGCACCACCAGCAGCGGCTTGGGAGCGTGGTTGGCGACTTTCTGGGCTACCGAGCCGATCAGCAAGCGGCCCAACCAGCCGCGTCCGTGGGTGCCCATCACGACCCAGTCGTAGTCCTGGGCCATGTCTACGATGGCCTCGGCCACGTCGTCGCGGCGGAGGAGCTGGGTGTGGGCCTCGAGGCCTATGGCTTGGGCCCGCTTCATCAGGGCCTCGAGGCCGTGGTCGTAGCTCTGGCGCAGGACTTCGGCCTGCTCGGGGGGCACCTCGGGCGGGACGAAGGCGGGTGGCATGGGGATGAGGGTGCTGGGGTTTTGCAGCACGCTGAGGAAGGTGACCCTGGCGCCGAAGCGCTGGGCCAGCTTGAGCCCGTGCTGCACGGCCTGCTGGCTGGGCTCGCTGGTGTCGGTGGGCAGCAGGAGCGACCTGGGGGGGATCGGGGCGTCCTGGCGAGCTTGGCGCACCAGGAGCACTGGAATAGGGCTGTGCTGCAAGACCTCCTGGGTCACCAGGCCCATGGGCCAGCGCTCGCCCCCGCCCGGGCTCATCAGGATGAGGTCGTGGGAGCGGGCGGCCGCGAGGATACTGGGCACGGGGTAACCCGGCACGCCCTCCAGAGCCGCCTCGACCCCGGCTTCGGCGGCCATTTTCTGGGCCTGGTTCAGCACCTGCTCGGTGGCTTTCTGGCGCTCGAGGTCGGGAGGGAAGACCAGGCTGCCGAGGGCGGTGGGGATGAGGCTGAGTTGGGGTAGGGCGTAGAGGAAGGTCACTTCGCTGCCCAAAAAGTGGGCGAGCTCGAGGCCATAGCCCAGGGCCTTCTGGCTAGCAGGGCTGCCGTCGGTGGGCATGAGGATGCGTGAGTACATGAGCCGCCTCCTTTCACCTTCTCAACCTCAGCTTAGCGTTTTGTCTGTGGCGATAGGGCACATGGCCTGCAACCCCAAAGCTGTCCGAATGCCCATCCCCGGTTTCGTTATAAACGTAATACGCTGAACAAGATATGATGGATGTTGTGGAAAGCGATCTGACCCTGCGGCCCAAGCGGCTGGAGGATTACGTTGGGCAGGCCAAGCTCAAGCAGAAGCTGAGGGTCTACCTCGAGGCCGCCAGGAGCCGGGGGGAAGCCCTCGACCACATGCTCTTGTTCGGCCCGCCGGGGTTGGGTAAGACCACCCTGGCCCACGTCATCGCCTACGAGCTGGGGGTGAACATCCGTGTGACCAGCGGCCCGGCCATCGAGAAACCCGGCGACCTCGCGGCCATCCTGACCAACAGCCTCGAGGAGGGCGATATCCTCTTCATCGACGAGATTCACCGCCTCTCGCGCTCTGCCGAGGAGCACCTCTACCCGGCGATGGAGGACTTCAAGATCGACATCGTCATCGGGCAGGGCCCGGCGGCCCGCACCCTGCGCCTGGATTTGCCGCGCTTTACCCTCATCGGGGCCACCACCCGCCAGGGGATGATCTCCGGGCCCTTGCGCAGCCGTTTCGGGATCATCGAACACCTCGAGTTCTACACCGAAGCCGAGCTGGCCGAGGGGGTCAGCCGCGACGCCCGCCTGCTGGGCCTGGAGCTTGCCCCCGAGGCCGCGTTGGAGATCGGGCATCGCAGCCGGGGGACCATGCGCATCGCCAAGCGTCTCTTCCGCCGGGTACGCGACTTTGCCGAGGTGAGTGGGGAGCGTAGCATCGGCCTCGAGCGCACGAAAGCCGCCCTGGACGCGCTGGGCCTGGACCCTCTGGGCCTGGATTCCCGCGACCGCTTCATCCTGAGTACCCTCATCGAGCGCTTCGCCGGTGGGCCGGTGGGCCTGGAGACCCTGGCCACGGCCATCTCCGAAGATGCCCAGACGCTCGAGGAGGTGCACGAGCCCTTCTTGATCCAGCTAGGCCTCCTCAAGCGCACCTTCCGGGGTCGCGTGGCCACCGAGCGGGCTTACAAGCACCTGGGCTACCCCCTGCCCGAACAGCGCTTGTTCGAGTAGGGAAAGGCGCCTGGCGTTCTGCGTACGACGTAGGACCCTCCTGTTCAGCTTCGCTCGTGGCAAAGCGCCTTGCCGTGTAGCATGAGTGAGGTGTGATTCGGGCGCGGATTGGCGAAATCGAACTCAGCGACCTGTTGCGCTCCCTCGAGGCCAACCGGGCCAACGCGGTGGTCACGGTGCGCTGTGAGGAGGTGGTGGGCCGGGTGCACCTGCGGGAGGGGCAGTTACTGTACGCCTCCACCGATCCGGGGCCGCACCTGGGGGAATACCTGGTGCGCCTGGAGCTTCTGACCCTCGAGCAAACCCAGGAACTGGTGTTGCGCCAGGGGCGGGAAAACCCCGGCACTCCTTTGGGGCAGCTCGCCCTGCGGCTGGGCTGGCTCGAGCCCGCGGATTTGCGCGAGGCGCTGAATGCCCAGGTGATGGAAGCCCTGGCGACGCTGTTGGCCCAGCGCACGGGGGATATCCTCGCCGAGGCCGTCAGCGACAATGCCTCACAGGTACTTCTGCCCGAGATGCTCGACACCAGCGCCGTGCTCTTCGAGGCGGCCCGTCGGTTGGACGAATGGCGGCGGGGTAAGGTGCAGCCTGAGGCGGTGCTGCGCGTCGTCAGCGACCCCACCCGCCACGCCCTCTCCGCCGAAGCCTGGAGCGTGCTCGAGTTGGTGGACGGGCTCAAGCGGGCCCGCTCCATCGCGCTGGAATCCGATTTGCCGGAGACCCAGGTCTACCACCTGCTCTACGAACTGCAAAGCCGGGGTCTGCTGAGCGAGGCCGCGGTGCGTCCTGCCGACCCGCTGATCCTGGTGGTGGCCGAGTCGTCGCTGGTGCGTCGTCTGCTGCTGGTGACCCTCGAGCGCTCGCGCTACCGGGTGGTCATGCCCCACGACCCCGACTCCGCCCGGCGCATGCTCGAGCACCACAAGCCCCAGGGGGTGATTCTCCAGGTACACGACCTAGCCGAGCGCGTCCGGCAACTGCGCGCTTCCCCCGATGGCCGCTTCGTGCCCATCTGGGCGGTGTCTGAAGAGCCCCCCAGGGGTCTGTGGGTGCGCAGCGCCCGGATAGGACACATTCCCAAACCCTTCAGCGAGGAGGATTTGCTCGAGGCCCTCTCCAGCATCAAGCGCAAGGTGTGATACCAGATTCGGTTAGTTCGTCACCGAATGGTGACGAACTAACCCGACCGAAGGGAGTGCTCTAGGATTCAAAAAGATAGCCCTTGGGTTTTTGGTTTTGAAGAGTATCTTTTTGAATCCGGTATGATACCAGATTCGGTCAGTTCGTTCCCGAGTGGGAACGCCGCCCCGCTTTGGCGGGGCGGCCGACCGCCAGGGAGGGGTGTGCTCTAGGATGCAAAAAGATAGCCTCTGAAGGTCTTTGCTTTGGGTGATTATCTTTTTGAATCCGGTATGACCTGGGTAGGAGGGCTCATCGCTCCCCCGGCTCCTCGGCGCGCATGAGCTCGAGGAAGGCTGCCACCACCTCCGGGTCGAAGTGGCTTCCGCTCTGCTCGCGGATGTACTCCAGGGCCTTCTCTCTCGGCCAGGCTCCGCGGTAGGGTCGCTCGGAGGTGAGCGCGTCGTAGACGTCGGCCACCGCGAAGATGCGCGCTTCCAGGGGAATGGCCTCGCCCTTCAAGCCCCGCGGGTAGCCCGAGCCGTCCCAGCGCTCGTGGTGGGCGTAGGGGATGGCCAGGGCCTTGCGCAGGAAGGGAACGCCGGAGAGCCACTGGTAGGCGAGGGTGGGGTGCTTGCGCATGAGCGCCCACTCCTCCGCGTTGAGCGGCCCCGGCTTGAGCAGTACCGCGTCGGGGACGCCCAGCTTGCCCACGTCGTGCAGGATGGCCCCGCGCCGCAAGTGCTCGAGATCCTCCTCCGGCAAGCCCATCTGCCTTGCCAGCTTCAGCGTCAGTTCGGTGACGCGCTGGGTGTGACCGGCGGTTTCTTGGTCGCGCAGCTCCATCGCTTGGGCCCAGCCCAGAAGGGTGAGGTCGTAGGCCAACTCCAGCTCCTGCTTGGCTCGCTGCAAACCCTCGAAGAGGCGGCTGTTCTCGATGGCGATGCTCCCTTGCGTGGTCAGCGCCTCCAGAAACTCCTCTTCCTCGCTCGAGAGGTCCCAGGGACGGCGGGTGAAGGCCACCAGCACCCCCAAAAGCTCCCCCTTGGACAGCAGGGGCAAGGCCCGCATGGCCACGAAGCCCTCGCGCAGCATGAACTCGGGAGCGAAGCCGGGGTCGTGGGTGAGGTCGTCCACCGCTACCGGCTGCCGTTCCAAAGCAGCGCGGCCGGTATGCCCCTGGCCCAGCGGGATGCTAAGGCGGCGCATCTCCGAAGGAGGGGTGCGGAAACCGCGGGCCTTGATGAGCTCGAGCGTGTGGCCTTCCTTGCGGTACAGCAGCAGCGAGGCTGCATCCAGGGGCAGGCGCATGAGCTGCTCACAGAAGACCTCTAGGGCCAGGTGCAGGTCCAAGCTGGCGCTGATGGCCTGGTCGATGGCGCGTAGGGCCTCGAGCTGGCCCACGCGGGTTTCGAGCTTGCGTCGCAGCGAGGCCCGGCGCACCGCGTTGCCGATGACCTCGCCGATGAGCTCCAGGCGCTTGAGCTCGTGTGCGGTGAGCTCGCGAGGGTGGGCCACGGCCAGGGTGAGCGCCCCCACGCGCCAGCTTCCCGCCCGCAGGGGCAGCACCACGCCGCCCCAGCCTGGGGGTACCAGGTGGCGGATGGCCGGGCGCAGCCGGGGGTCGGTGGCGAACTCGCGGCTGACGTAGGGCACCCCCTGCAGCAGTGCCCGGCCGGTGAGGCTACCCTCTTGGGCGACGGGTGGGGTGGGGATGGGGGCCAGCCAGCCCCGGCTGGCTACCTCCTCGAGGGAATGACTCTCGGGGTCGTAGAGCAGCAGGCTGCCCACGGAGGTGTTTAGAAGGGCTAGGGTCTCGTCCAGGGCGGCCTCGAGCATCTGCTTGAGCTCGTCGGAGCGGCGCAGGGCCTCGGCGAGGCGGGCCACGGCCTCGAGGTCGAGCTGGTGCTCCTGGGCCTCGGTGATGTCAAAACCCACCCCCAAGACCGCCGGGCGGCCCCCGAAGTCTAGGCTGGATGCCGAATAGTCTAGCCAGCGCGTCTCGCCGCTCTTGCTTTGGATGCGGAAGCGGTAGCGGCGCTCTACCGCCTCGCCCCTCAGCCGGGCCTGACCACGCGTTCGGACACTCTCTCGGTCGAGGGGATGTACGAAGTCCCACAAGGGGCGACTTTTGAGCTCCTCCAACGAGTAGCCCGTGACCCGCTCGGCCTCGAGGTTGGCGAAGACCAGGCGGTCGTCCTGCCACAAGAGGATGAGGGCGGGGGCGGTCTCGGAGAGGGTGCGGAAGAGGGCTTCCTGCTCGGCCAGGGCCCGCTGGGCTTCAATCTCGGCGGTGGCATCGTAGGCGTAGCCGGTGAGGAACTCGCCCTCCGGGTCGGCGACCAGGTGCTCCTGGATCCAGACCCACTCCCCGCTCTTGCCGTGGCGGTAGCGATAGCGCAGCACCCGCACCTCGCCGGGGGCATGGGCGTCTTTGGGCAGGCTGGCCAGGTCCTCGGGGTGGATGTTGTCCCACCACAAGGAGGGGTCCTCGAGCAGGGCCTCGGGGGGGTGACCCAGGACGGTGTGGGCTTGGGGGCTGACGTAGACCGGGCGGCCGGGCTGTCCCGGCAGGGGCACCATCTGGAACACCACCCCCGAAAGGGTTTCCACGATGGCCTTGAAGCGGCTGCGCTCGTGCTCGAGCGAGAGCCGCAGCCGGTCCTCCTCGGTCATATCGCGCACGTTGAGCACGATGCCCCGCACCGCGGGGTCGTGCAGCAGGTTGCGACCCCAGATGCGCGCGTGGCGCACCCCTCCGGAGGCGTCCAAGATGCGCAGGCGGTACTCCCGCGTCTGGCCGGGGTGGTGCACGAGGTCCTCCAGGGAGGCTTTGGCGTAAGGGAGGTCTTCGGGGTGGGTGAACTCGAGCACGCTCATTCGCTCGCGTAAATAGCCCTCGGGGTCGTAGCCCAGTACCTGCCGCACGTTGGGGCTGACGTAGAGCATGGTGCCGTTTTCGTCCACCAGGTAGATGAGGTCGGAGGTGTTCTCCACCAGGGCCCGGAAGCGCTCCTCCAGCCGGGCGTGTTCACTGATGTCCACCAGGCTGCCCTCGAGGTAGCGCACCTGGCCCTGGCTATCCCGCACCACCCGAGCGTACCCCTCCGCCCAGATGACCTTTCCGTCCTTGCGCCGCAGGCGGAGGCGGTGGGTTCCGGACAAGCTGGAAGGATCGAGGTCCCTCAGCAGCGCCTTGCGCTCTTCACTTTCGAAGTACAGTGCTTGCGCACTCAGGCCCAAAAGCTCCTCTCGGCTGTAGCCCAGCATGGCGCACAGGGCGGCATTGGCCTCGAGGATGCGCCCGTCCGGGCTCGAGCGGTAGAGCCCCACCGGCATGGCCTCGAAGAGATCCCACTGGTGTTTGCGCTCAAGGGCTTTTTTCACCAAGACCCGCAGGCGGGGAAGCCCTGTGGGCTCTGCGATCACGTAGTCGTCCAGCTCTTGCTGCATGGCCTCGAGCGCGACTTGCTCCAAGTCGGGGGAAATGAGCAAGAGGACCGGAACCGCGGGAAAACGCTCCTTCACCCGGCGCAGTACCTCGAGGCCGCTGCCAAAAGCCAGATTGCACTGGGTGATCGCCAGCTCAAAAGCGCCCGCCCTCAGCGCCTGCTCCAGCGCCTCCGGGTTCTCGGCATGGAGCAACCCGACCTCCAGCCCCTCGAGGCTCTGCCGGACGAACGAAAGGCTGGCTTCGTCGTCTGCGACGACGAGGATGCGCGCCATACTTGGACATTCTACTGGCTGGGATTGGAGGGGGGGTCGTATGGCCCACACCGGCTAAAGCCAGATGTCCTATGAGCCGATCCTCGACCGAGCGCTCCCCCGTCCCCCGTACAATGGGGCGATGTTCCAAAGGGCCATCCGCCTTCCTTTTCGGCTGCTGGGCATCCCGATTTCGCTGGACCTGAGCTTTCTCATCGTGCTGCCTTTTTTCGCCTTCTTGATCGGGAGCCAGCTTCCTGAGTACCTGCGCCTGTTGGGGCTCGAGCCCCAGCCCGCTTTGACCGAGGGGCTCGTGCCCTATCTACTGGGCCTGCTCGCGGCGCTGAGCCTGTTCGCCAGCGTGCTGATTCACGAGCTGGGTCACGCCCTCGCGGCGAGGGGCTACGGGGTGCAGACCCGCGAGATCACCCTCTGGCTGCTGGGCGGGGTCGCGCAGCTCGAGCGCATCCCCCGGGCCCGCGGCGCCGAGGCCGTCATCGCCATCGTGGGCCCGCTGGTGAGTCTGGGCCTGGCCGGACTTTTCACCCTGCTGCGCAACCTACTGCCGGCGGAAGGGGGCCTGGCCTTTGTGTTGGGCTACCTGGGCGTGGTGAACCTGAGCCTGGCCCTGTTCAACCTCCTCCCGGCCCTGCCGCTGGACGGGGGGAGGGTGTTGCGCGGCGTGCTCGCGCTCTACCGCCCTTACCTCGTCGCCACCCGCACCGCTGCCGCCGTCAGCCGCTTCCTGGCTTTCGGCTTGGGCCTGCTGGGCTTGCTGGTGGGCAACCTCTTCATGGCCTTGGTCGCGCTGTTCGTCTACATGGCCGCCAGCGCCGAGGCCGAGCAGGCGGTGTTCAGCCAGGCCCTGGAGGGGCTGCGGGTGCGCGATTTGATGACCCGAAGCGTCAGCACGGTCGTTCCCACGCTAAGCGTGGCCGGGCTGCTGGAGAAGATGATCTCCGAGCGCCACGTGGGCTACCCGGTGGTGGCCGATGGACGGCTGCTGGGCATGGTCAGCCTGGAGGACTTGCAGGGGGCTTCTCCGGATGCGCCGGTGAGTGAGCGAATGCGCCCACCCCAGACGATTGGCGAATACGCGGGGGCGCTCGAGGCCCTGCAGCGCATGGCCGAGCAGGGCTTTGCCCGCATGGTGGTGATCGACCAGGCCGGAAACCTGGTGGGTATCCTCAGCAAGACCGATCTGCTGAGGGTATTGCAGTTGCGCGCGGCCCAAATGAGCATGACAGACCCGCGTGAATAGCCTTCCGTAGTGGGCTACCTGAACCGGTTGGCCTCGAGGCCCTCGTGCACCAGCAGCCGCAGCTTGATGCCCTCGGCGCCCATGAAGCCGCCCAGCCGCCCGTCGGCGTGGATGACCCGCTGAGCGGGAACCACCAGGAAGAAGGGACAGGCCCGCATTCCGGCCCCTACCGCCCTGGGTGAGAGGGCCAGCTCGCGCCCCAGGGCCGCGTAGCTGGTGGTGTTGCCGAAGGGGATGTGCCGCACGCGTTCGTAGAGGGCGATGCGTTCGGGGGAGAGGCCGCGGTAGTCGAGGGGCATGTCGAGGAATGTCTCGCCTTCGCCCCCGAAGTAGCGCCCGACTTCGGCGGCCAGGCGCTCGAGCAGCGCATTGCTGCGCTCAGGAAAGCCCTCCGCCAGCACCAGCAGCCGCACCGAAGTCAGGCCCCGCTCGCTGGCTTCGGCGTAGAGCGGGCCGAGTGGGGTGGGGATGAGCCGGGAGAACATCGCCCCCCAGCTTATCGCGCTCTCCGGCTTCCCTCGAGCGGCTTTGGCATTGCCAGCGAACGCCCCAAGACGCGGGCGCCTAAGCCATCGTAAGCTTCTTTTTTGTCTATCGGGCCAGAACGCCTTCGAGCATGAGCTCGAGGAACTTCATCATCTCGTCTTTGAGGCGGCGGTTGGGGGTATAGGCCGCCCAGCGCAGCGCGGCCAGCAGGTAGACGTCGGCGATGGAGCGGGCGATGCGCTCTAAGGACTGGTCCTTGCGCAACTGACCCGACTCCAGCAGCGGTTTGAGGATCTCGCCCACCAGCGCCCCCAGAGGTAGCGCCTCAAAGGCGGCTCGAGCCCGCGCGGGATCGGGGTTGAGCAGCTCGTAGGCCAACGGCGAGAGCAGCTCGCGCTCGTTCTCGCTGGTTTCGGCCAACCTCTCCCACAGGCGGCGCAGCACGTCCAGGGGCGGATCACCGTTGGCGAGCTCGTCGCGGGCCTTCAGGCGCAGCTCTTCCAGCAAGGCCGCGCCGTAGTCGAGCAGCACCGCTTCCTTGTACGGGTAGTAGTTGAAGAAGGTGCCCCTCGAGACGTGCGCGGCCTTGGCAATCTCGGAAGCGCTGGTTTGGTGGAAACCGCGTTCGCGGAAGAGATTGACCGCCGTACGGTAGATTCGCTCGCGGCGGCGAAGTTTTTGCCGTTCGCGCAGGCTTGGCATGGTATACATTGTACTCAGGTTCGTTCGGTCAGGCTACTTACTTTTTGTTGGGCTGAGTCGGAGGTGAGGTTCAACGCTGAACGCCGATGGCCGGGCGCGGGTCGTACGCCAAATACAAGACGCGAGGGCTGGGGAGGGGCAACCACGGGCCACAAGCTGACCGCTTCCCCTACCTCACCCCCGGCACTAGCAGCTTGCCCGCGACGGCGGCGGCCTTGGCCCCCGTGACCTGAGGCAGCACGTTGGGCAGGCCCAAAAAGCGCAGGTAGCCCAGGACGGCGAAGGCCAGGGCTTCGCGCACCTTGGAATTGTGGCCACGCTCCTCGAAGGTGTAGATGGGCACAGGCAGGAGTTCGCGCAGGCGGCGCATGAGGGTCTGGTTGTAGGCGCCACCCCCGGCGACCCAGACCTCGTCGAGGCCGTGCGGCAGTACGAAGCGCTCATAGGCCTGGGCGATGCTCCGGGCGGTGAGTTCGGTCAGGGTGGCCAGCAGGTCGGGGGGGGTGAAGCCCTCGGTCTCGAGCTGGTCCAGCCGCCAGATCTCCCGCCCGGTGGACTTGGGCGGGGGGCGCCGGAAATAGGGGTGGGCCAGCCAGGCCCAGAGCTTTTCCTCGTTGATTTTTCCCTTCTGGGCCAGCTTGCCGCCGGGGTCGTGGCTCAGGCCCACCCAGCTCGCCGCCTCGTCGATCAGGCAGTTGCCAGGGCCGGTGTCGAAGGCCAGCACGCCGGAGGGCTCGAGGCCACTCAGGTAGGTCAGGTTAGAGATGCCGCCGATGTTGTGGATGGCCCGCCGCACGCCCGCCTCGCCGTAGAGCAGCAGGTCGGGGTAGGGCACCAGCGGGGCCGCCTCGCCGCCCAAAGCCAGGTCGGAGGGGCGGAAGTCGGCGGCTACCGGAACCCCCAGCGCCTCGACCAGGTAGGCCGCCTCCCCAATCTGCAAGGTGGCTTGCGGGGGCTCGTGCCACAGGGTCTGGCCGTGGATGGCGGCGAGCTGGGCTCTCCCGGCGAAGGGGGTCGCGGCCTCGGCGTAGAAGCGGCCTAGGTCGTGGTGCAGCAGGGCCAGCTCGCGGGTCAGGCTCTCGCCGCGCAAAGCCCTCAGCAGCCGTTCGCGCAGCCCGGCGGGGAAGAGAGCCTCGCGGTGCTCGAGCACCCTCCACTCCAGGCGGGGAGGGCGCCCGTCGAGCTCGGCCAGCACCAGGTCCACCCCGTCTACCGAGGTGCCCGACATCAGGCCCAGGACCCTCACTTGCCCCCTTTGAGCTCGGCCACGAAGTCGTAGCGGTCGCCGCGGTAATGGCTGCGGGTGAACTCGAGCACGCTGCCGTCGGGGAGATAGGTCAGGCGCTCGATGTAGAGCACGGGGTCGCCGGGGCGGATGGCCAGGAGTTCGGCCACGCGGGGGAGGGCGGCTACCGCCCGCAGGCGCTGGAGGGCCCGCACCGGGCGCAGCCCGTGCAGGTCGAGGTAGGCGTAGAGCGAATCCTCCACGGCTTGGGGGTCGGGCAGGTAGCGCACGGGGAGGGCGGCGAGCTCGAGGGCCATGGGCTCGCCTTCGGTCAGGCGCAGGCGCTCCAGGCGGCTGACCTCGGCGGTAGGGGAGAGGCCGAAGGCCAGGGCTTCCTCGGGAGTGGCGCGGAAGATGCCCCGCTGAAGCCAACGACTGCTGGCCTTGAGCCCCCTGGCCGCCATGTCCTGGCTGAAGCCGGTGAGGGCGGTGAGGGTCTGCTCGACCCGCTGGCTGACGTAGGTGCCGCTGCCCTGACGGCGGATGAGCAAGCCCTCGTCCTCTAAGCGCTCGAGCGCCCGCCGCAGGGTGATGCGCGAGACCCCGAGCTGTTGGGCTAGCTCCCGCTCGGGCGGTAGGGCCTGTCCCGAGCGCCACTCCCCCGAAGCCAGGCGCTCACGCAGGGCGGCCTCGAGCTGGAGGTACAGGGGCGTGTGCGAGGAGCCATCCAGGTGCAACTTCATGCCTTGCCTAAATATACCACCTGACTACCAAAATTTCTCAACCCGTTGGGGCTTGCTAATCCACGCAAATCAGGGTATTTCTGCATAATACCACTTGAATACCAAAGCTCGAGCCACTAAGATCGGAAGGGTACGGATCTCAGCACGAGGAGGAGGCCCTATGCGGCGAATGGGATGGCTCTTTCTGGCGGTACTGATCGGATCTCTGGCCTGGGCGCAGACCCCGATGCGGGGGGGCACCTTACAGATCGCGGTGGATTCTTCCCCGGCGGGCCTCGACCCCCACGTGGCGACGGCCTTCGCCACCTTCGTGGTGATCGGCAACATCTACGAGGGGCTCACCGAGGTGGACGAGGGCCTGCGGGTGCGCCCGGCGCTGGCCGAGTCCTGGAAGGTGAGCCCCGACGGGCTGACCTACACCTTCAAGCTGCGCTCCGGGGTGATCTTCCACAACGGCCAGGCCTTCGACGCCAAAGACGTGGTGGCGAGCTTCAACCGCGTGCGTGACCCCAAGACCGGCTCGCCCCTCGCCAGCCGCTTCAACCTGGTCAAGGAGGTCCGGGCCAACGGCCCGCAGGAGGTGGTCTTCGAGCTCTCCCAGCCCTTCTCTCCCTTCCTCAGCGAGCTGGCCGGGCTTTCCATCGTGCCTTCGGAGTACGTCGCGGGCGGGGGCGACCTGCAGCGTCGGGCGGTGGGCACCGGGCCCTTCCAGTTCAAGGAGTGGGTGCCCGACACCTACATCCAGCTCGAGCGTAACCCGCGCTACTGGCGCCAGGGCCGGCCTTACCTCGACGCCCTGCGCTTTAACATCGTCCCCGACGCGGCCACGCGCCAGATCGGGATCTCCAGCGGCACCTACCACTTCCTGCCCAACATCGACCCCTCGCTGGCCGTGACCCTCAGGAACGCCCCTGGGGTTAGGCTCTACCAGACCCAGGACCTGGCCTACAGCCTGGTGGGGATGAACGTCAGCCGCAAGCCCTTTGATAACCCCAAGGTGCGCGAGGCCCTCAACTACGCCATCGACCGCAGGGCGCTGGTGCAGGCGGTGTACTTTGGCAACGGGGTTCCCGGTGGGCCGCTCTCGCCGGCTCTCAAGGGCTGGGCCTCGCCCACCTCGGCTTTCCCCTGCTACAACACCAACCCAGCCAAAGCCCGTGAGCTACTGCGCCAGGCCGGTTACCCTGGCGGGGTGGACTTCACCATCCTGACGCTGGGCTCAGTCAAGACCGTGGTGGACGCGGCCCAGGTCCTGCAAGCTCAGCTCGCCGCCGCCGGCTTCCGTGCCAAGATCGAGATTCTCGAGCTCGGCAAGTTCGTGCAGGAGTGGCGCAACTCCAACTTCGACGCCTTCGCCTCGCTCAACGGCGGCAGCGCCGACCCCGATGGCTACCTCTACCGCACCTTCTCCACCGGCGGTTCGACCAACGTCTTCAAGTACTCCGACGCCCGCGTGGACCAATTGCTCAACCAGGGCCGCATCGCCACCACCCTCGATGCCCGGCGGAGGATCTACGCGGAGTTGCAGGTGAAGCTGGCCTGCCAGGGGCCCATCGCCCACCTGGTCTACGGCACCCTCTTCTCGGCGGCCCGCGAGGGGGTGCAGGGCTTCAAGCCCGTCCCCACCCGCTCCTTGCTGTACCTGCGCGACACCTGGCTGGCACGGTGAGTGATGCTGCCCTACGTCGTACGTTCCTGGCTCTAAGGCCTACGAAGCCTGAGGCTCATGTTTGCCTATACCCTTCGTCGTCTTTTAGATCTCGTGCTGGTGCTCTTCGGGGTCTCGGTGCTGGTGTTCTTGATGATCCGGCTGATCCCCGGCGACGCGGTGCAGATCATGCTGGGGGCCAACACCGAGATCACCCCAGACCGCCTGGAGGCCCTGCGCGAGAAGCTGGGATTGAACAAGCCCCTGCTGGCGCAGTACTGGGACTGGCTCACCGGGGTGTTGCGGGGTGACCTAGGGCAGAGCGTGTGGACGGGAGCCCCCATCCGCGAGGAAATCTTTGCCCGGCTGCCGCTGACGCTCGAGCTGACGGTGCTTTCGTTGGCCTTTGGGGTCTTGCTCTCTATTCCCATTGGGGTTCTGAGCGCTTACTGGCGCAACTCCATGGGGGAGTACCTGGTGCGGTTGGTGGCTATCGCGGGCGTGACGGTGCCGTCGTTCTGGTTGGGAACGCTGTTCATCTACCTCTCCTTCAAGCTGTGGCCCGGTTTTCCCGCCATCGGTTATGTGCCGCTGGCCGAGGATCCCGTGGGACATTTCCAGAGACTTCTTTTCCCCGTACTGGCCCTCAGCCTGCCGCTTTTGGCGGGGCTCTCGCGGCTGCTGCGCTCGACCCTGCTGGACATTTTGGGCCAGGATTACATCCGTACCGCTCGATCCAAGGGACTCTCCGAGCGGATCGTTATGTACAAGCACGCCCTGCGCAACGCGCTCATTCCGCTGGTCACGGTCGTGGGCATTCAGGCGGGCTACCTCTTTGGTGGGGCTATCGTCGTCGAGCAGGTTTTCGCCCTGCCGGGCATGGGCCGCCTGATCGTGGGGGCCATTAACGAGCGCAATTATCCGCTGGTGCAGGGCACCATTTTGCTGGTCACGGCGGGCTTTGTGTTCATCAACCTGCTCGTAGACCTGGCTTACGCCTACCTCGACCCCCGTGTGGAGTACGCATGAGCGGCATTTGGAGCTCTGCTCGAGGCCTCCTGAAGAACCCGTTGGGGGCGCTTGGCCTGGGTTTGACCCTGCTGATCGTGCTCGGTGGCTTGCTGGCTCCCCTGATTGCGCCCTACGACCCCCTGCGGCAGGACATCCTGGCCCGCCTCGCCGGACCCAGCGCTCAACACTGGCTGGGCACCGACCAGTTCGGGCGCGATGTGCTCTCGCGGATCCTCTACGGCATCCGGGCTTCGCTCTTCGTGGCGGGGCTTTCGGTTGCGCTGGCACTCCTGGTAGGGGGCTTCCTGGGTGTCTCGGCGGCCTACTACGGCGGCCTCTACGACCGGCTGGTTATGCGGGTGATGGACGTGTTCTTGGCCTTCCCCATCATCTTGCTGGCCATCGGCATCATCGCCATGCTGGGGCCTAATCAGTCGAACACCGCCTTAGCCATCGGCATCGTCTACACCCCGATCTTCGCCCGGCTGGTGCGGGGCCCGGCCTTGGTGCTGCGCGAGAGCGAGTACGTCCAGGCGGCCCAGGCCCTGGGTGCTTCGACGGCGCGGGTGATCGGCCGCCACCTCCTGCCCAACTTGGCTTCGGTAATCCTGGTGCAGTCGACCCTCTCGCTGTCGACGGCCATCCTGGTGGAGGCTTCGCTCTCCTTTTTGGGTTTGGGCACCCAGCCCCCCACCCCCTCGTTGGGCCTGATGCTCTCGGAGGGGCGGGCTTACCTGACCCTCTCGCCCTGGACTTCGCTTTTCTCCGGATTGGCCATCCTGCTCGCCTCGCTGGGCTTCAACCTGCTGGGAGATGTGCTGCGCGACACGCTCGATCCCCGCCTGAAGGGACGCTAGAAGACCATGATCCACAACGCCACCCGAATCCTTCAATCCGCCATAGACTCCGGCCAGATCCCCGGCGCGGCCCTGGGGGTTGTGTGGGCCGAGGGGGAGGCTGAGCATTGGGTCTATGGCAAGGCCCAGCTCGAGCCGGAAAGCTTGCCGCTCGAGGCCGCCATGACCTTCGACCTCGCCAGCCTGACCAAGGTCATCTTCACGGTGCCCGAGGTGCTGCGCCTGGTTGAAGACGGGCTGGCCGACCTCGACGACCCCCTCGCGCGCTTCTTCCCCGAGATGGCCTGGATGCAAAACAGTGAACTCCCCAGGCGCACCCTGCGCCAACTCTTGACCCACACCGCCGGGCTGCCGGCCTGGGCTCCGCTGTATACCTGGAACTCGAGCCCCGAGCTCTTGAAGCAGCAGGTCCTTCAGCACCGCTGGGAGGTGGGTGAGCCGGGCCCGACGGTGTACTCCGACATCGGCTATATCCTGCTGGGACTTTTGCTCGAGCGCCTGCGCGGCAAACCCCTCACCGACTTTGCGCTGTCCTCGGGGCTCACTTGGAAGCCCCGGCCCGAGAACTCCGTCGCCACCGAGCGTTGCCCCTGGCGTGGGCGGGTGCTGCGGGGCGAAATCCACGACGAGAACGCCTTCGCCCTGGGGGGTGCGGGGCAAGCGGGGTTGTTTGGCAGTCTGGCGGGCGTCCTCGAGTGGGCCCGCTCCGTGCTCGAGGGCAGCCTGCTTTCGCAAGCCGCCCTCGAGGAGATGACCCGCCCGCAGACTGCTGAGCGGGCTTTGGGCTGGGTCCTGTGGCAGCCGGGCTTTAGCGGCGGAAGCCTGTGCAGTCCGCGCACCATCGGCCACACGGGCTTCACGGGCACCGGGGTGTGGATCGACCTCGAGCGCGGCTACGCCTGGGCGCTCCTCACCAACCGCGTCCACCCTGGCCGCCACAGGGAAAGCGGCATTGCCGAGCTGAGGCGGGCGGTAGGCAACGCCATCGCCGCCGAATGGAGGATGAGTTTGAGGTGAACACCGAATCCGCTAACCCACGTTATGCAGACCTCGACATCTGGGAGGCGGGGGAGATCCTCGAGGCCCTGCTGGAGCGCCAGTTCGTCGCCGTCGCGGCGGTGCGGGCGGTGCGCGGGGAGATCGAAGCCGCCGCCCTGGCTGCTGCCCGGCGGCTGGGCCGGGGGGGAAGGTTGGCCTACGCCGGGGCCGGGACCAGCGGGAGGTTGGCCGTGCAGGATGGCACTGAGCTCCCACCCACCTACGGCTGGCCGCGGAGCCGCCTGCTCTACTTGCTGGCCGGGGGTGAGAAGGCCTTGCTCTCCTCGGTCGAGGGGGCGGAGGACGATGCCAGAGCAGGCCGTGAGGCCGCTTCGGTGTTGGGTGCAAACGACGTGCTGGTGGGGGTGGCAGCCAGCGGGCGCACCCCCTACACGGTGGCGGTCATCGAGGAGGCGCGCTCGAGGGGTGCCCTCACCGTCGCCATCGCCAATAACCCAGGCACCCCCCTGTTATGCGCGGCAGAGCATGCCATCTGCCTCGACACCGGCCCCGAGGTGGTGGCGGGCTCGACCCGTATGGCCGCCGGGACGGCGCAAAAGGTGGCCCTCAACCTGTTCTCCACCCTGACCATGATCCGGCTGGGCCGGGTCTACGGCAACCGCATGGTGGAAGTCGAGCTGACCAACAAGAAGCTCTGGCGGCGGGGGGTGGCGATGCTGCGCGAGCTGAGCGGGGTAGAGCGGGCCGAGGCTGAGCGGGCTCTCGAGCAAGCCCAAGGTCGCGTGAGCCTGGCGGTGCTGCTGCTCAGAGGGGTGGGGCTCGAGGAGGCCCACCGTCTCTTGAGCCAGGCCGGTGGGCTGCGGGGGGCACTCGAGCGGCTCGAGCGGGAGGGGTGAATGGCTATGGGCCATCAGCGCATCTAGTGCTATGAGCGGGCAACTGGTATTAGAATGGTATACATAAGAAGGAGGAAATGGGATGAGTAAACGAAGAGCACTATGGCTAGTGGGGTTCTTGCTCCTGGGGGCCCTCGCCCTGGCCCAATCCAAGACCATCTCCAGCTACAGCAACCTGGGGGTGACGGGCGGCAAGGCCGGGGGCAGCCTGACCCTCGCGTTGGGCAGCGCGCCCCAGACGCTTTTCTACTATGGGGCCATCGACTCGGCCATCCAGACCCTCGCCAACCAGATGTTCGACGGGCTCATCGAGTACAACCTGGCTAACTACAAGATCGAGCCCGCCCTGGCGGTTTCCTGGCAGATCAGCGGGGGAAGCAGGGTCTACACCTTCAACCTGCGCCGGGGCGTGAAGTGGCACGATGGGCGCGACTTCACCGCCGATGACGTGGTCTTCACCTACAGCCAGATCGTGGCCAATCCCGAAGCCCGCGGCGGCGACGCGGGCAACTTCGCCGGGGTCAAGATCGAGAAGGTCGATACCTACCGGGTGCGCTTCACCCTGCCCAAACCCGCTCCGGCCTTCATCCACTACATGCGCCTGCCGATCATGCCCAAGCACAAGCTGGTGGGCTTCAGCCAGGAGGGGGGTAAGGCCCCGGCGGAGATCAACAACGCCTGGCCCACCAACGTCAACCCTGAGGAAGTGGTGGGCACCGGGCCGTTCCGCCTGCAGAGCTATACCCCAGGCCAGCAGGTTACGCTGGTGAAGAACCCCAACTACTGGAAGCGTGACGAGAATGGCGCTGTGCTACCCTACCTCGACCGCCTGCAATACCTCATCATCACCGACTCGCAGGCCCGCGTAGCCCAGTTCCTGGCCGGAAATTTGGGTCAGATCAACATCAGCGGCGCCGAATTCCCCGACCTCAAGCGCCGCGAGGTGCAAGGGGCTCCTTTCAAGGTGGTGCAGTTTCGCGCCCTCTTTGGCTCGCCCCCGCACTTGGCTTTCAACTACGACGCCAAGAACCCCGAGCTGGCCCGGCTCTTCCGCAACTCCGACTTCCGCCGTGCGATTCAGGCGGCAGTAAACCGCAACCGTATCATCGAGGACGTGTACAACGGCCTGGCCGAGCTGCCGGGCAACGGCGTGGCCCCCATCAGCGAGTGGTACTACGATACCCGCAAGCTCCTGGGCAGCTACGACCTCAAGGCCGCCAACGCCGCGCTCGACAAACTCGGCCTCAAGCGCGGTCCCGACGGCATCCGGCTGCTGCCCAGCGGGAAGCTGCTCGAGTTCACCCTCACCTACGGCTCCAACTCCACCGCCTTCACCGGTATCGCCACCATCCTGCAGAACGACCTGCGCCAGGTTGGGGTTAAGGTCAACCTCCAGGGCATCCTGGCCGCCAACCTGCTCTCCACCGGGCGCGGCAAGGACTGGGAGGCGATCATCCTGGGCCTGGGTGACCAGCCCGACCCCGAGCTGCGCACGCCCATCTGGAAGCCAGGCGGGGCGCTGTACTACTGGCACCAGTCCACCCAGCCCGCCACCCCCGAGGGCGCGCCGCAGTTCAACAACTTCCTGCCCTGGGAGAAGGAGATCTACGACATCTGGGAGAAGGCGGCCAGCACCACCAACGTCACCCAGCGCAAGGCGCTCTATGACCGCTGGCAGGCCATCTTCGCCCGCGAGGCCATGGTGATCATGATCGCCAAGGAGTACGCCGCGGGCGCGGTCTCCAACCGCTACGGCAACTACGTCTACAGCCTGGGCGTGATCCCCGGCTACAACCCCGTGCCGCTGATGTTCCAGAGGTAAAGGCCTCAGCTAGAGGGTGTGGGGTGCGTCATGCCCCACACCCGCACCCCTGCACCCGAACCCCGGCCTTCGTTTTATGTGGACCTTCGTTTTCAAGCGCTTTTTGATCGCGATTCCCACCCTGCTCCTGATCTCGGTGCTGGTTTTCGCCGTGATCCAGCTTCAGCCGGGGGGCTTCCTGGAGAACATGCTCGAGGACCCCCGCGTCTCCCGCGAGACCGTCGAGCGCATCCGCCAGCAGTACCTCCTCGACCAGCCGGTGTGGGTGCAGTACCTCAACTGGCTGGGCGGGGTATTGCGCGGGGATTTCGGCTACTCCTTCCTCAACAACCGCCCCGTCTCCGAGCTCATCTGGGAGCGGCTGGGGTGGACGGTCTTCCTGGCCGTGATCACCATCTTCGCGACTTGGGTCGTCGCCATCCCGCTGGGCATCTACACCGCCTTGCGACGGCACGGCTTCGGGGCCATGCTGGCTAACTTCATCGGCTACTTCGGCCTCGCCACCCCCGACTTCCTGGTGGCATTGCTGCTGATCTTCGCCGTGCTGAGCGCCGGGGGCACCAGCGTGGGTGGCCTCTTCAGCCCACAGTACATCGATGCGCCATGGAGTTGGGCGAAGTTCACCGACATGCTGAGTCACCTCTGGATCCCCCTCATCGTCATCGGCCTCGACGGCACTGCCGGCATCATGCGCCAGATGCGGGCCAACATGCTCGACGTGCTCTCGCAGGACTACGTGCGCACGGCCCGCTCGAAGGGCTTGGCGGAGCGGGTGGTGCTGTGGAAGCACGCGGTGCGCAACGCCATCAACCCGCTCATCAGTATCGCCGGGCTCTCGCTGCCCAACCTCATCTCGAGCACCATCATCGCCTCCATCGTGCTCAACTTGCCCACCATCGGCCCCTTCCTCTACGACTCCTTGCTCAACAAGGACCAGTACGTGGTGATGGCGCTGTTGATGATGTCGGCGGTGCTCTTGATGATCGGCAACCTGCTGGCCGACGTGGCCCTGGCCTGGGCCGACCCGAGGATCCGCTATGGATAGCCGCACACCCGACGCCGGAGTGACGTGGGAGGTACCCGAATGAGCGCCCCGGCCCTCCTTAAGCTCCGTTTCGACCCTGGCAGCCCGCTCTACCTGGCCTGGCGGCGCTTCCTCAAGAACAAGCCGGGCGTGGTGAGCCTGTGGGTGCTGGCGCTGCTGTACCTGATGGCCCTCTTCGCCGGCTTCCTGGCCCCTTATAACCTCACCACCCAGCACCCCGACGCCGTGTACCAGCCGCCGCAGCGGGTGCGGATCGTCCACGAGGGCAGGCTCACGCGTCCTTTTGTCTACCAGATGAAGAAGGAACGCGACCCCGTTACCTTCGTCAACACCTTCGTCGAGGACAAGACCCGCCCCACGCCCATCCGCTTTTTCATCCGGCAGGGCGAGCCCTACAGCTTTCTGGGGTTCAAAACCGACCTGCACCTCTTCGGCGTGCCGCTCTCCGAGGGTTACTTCTTCCCGCTGGGCAGCGATCAGTTCGGGCGGGATCTGCTCTCGAGGATCCTGGTGGGCTCGCAGGTCTCGCTCACCGTGGGGGTGATCGGGGTGCTGATCTCCTTCGCCATCGGCATTCTGATGGGTGGCATTTCGGGCTATTTCGGCGGTTGGATCGACACCGTCATCCAGCGCCTCATCGAGGTGTTGCTCTCCATTCCGCGTCTTCCCATTCTCATGGCCCTTTCCACCGTCATCCCGGCCTCCTGGCCCAGCACCTACGTCTACTTGGGGATCATCGCGGTGCTCTCCTTCATCGGCTGGGCGGGGCTGGCGCGGGTGGTGCGCGGGCAGGTGCTCGCCGCGCGTGACCTCGACTACGTGATGGCAGCCAGGGCCATCGGAGCCTCCGACCTGCGCATCATCCTGTGGCACATCACCCCCAACCTCACCTCCTACCTCATCGTCACCGCCACCCTGGCGCTGCCCGGCTACATCATCGGCGAGTCGGCGCTCTCCTTCCTGGGATTGGGCATTAAGGAGCCGATGGCGAGCTGGGGCCTGCTGCTGAAGGACGCACAGAACTTCCAGTCGCTCAACCTCTACCCCTGGCTGCTCACGCCCGGAATCCTGATCTTCGTAGCGGTGCTGGCCTACAACTTCTTCGGCGACGCGCTGCGTGACGCGGCGGACGTGCGGAGCGTGGACTGAGTTGCCGATAGCCCATAGCCAAAAGCGCGAAAAACGTATGGAGGTAAGCATGAACCGCAGAAACTTTTTGTCCAAGTCGGCACTGGCCTTGGGGGCGGGGGCTCTGGCCCCCCAGCTCCTCGCTAAGGCGATGGCCCAGCAGGGGCAGGCCAACGTCCCGCTCTCGCTGTTCCAGGAGATCGGCAAGCGCGGGGGTACGCTCACGCTGCCGCTGGGGGCCAGCCCGCAGAGCTTCAACTATTTCTCGGTCATCGACAACTTCGCCTACACCGTGCTCAACAACGTGCTTGACCGACTGATGCAGCTCGACCCCCTGACCTTCGAGCTCAGCGGTGTGCTGGCCGAGTCCTGGTCCTTCTCACGCGACGCCCGCACGGTTACGGTGAAGCTGCGGCGGGGAGTGAAGTGGTCGGACGGCACCCCCTTCACCGCCGACGACGTGCTCTTCACCTTCACCGAGGTCGCGCTCAACCCCAACCTGCGCGGTAACCAGGCCGCTACCCTCACCGTGGCGGGCACGCCGCTGAAGTTCGAGAAGGTCGACGACCTCACCTTCCGGGTCACCTCCGCCAAGCCCTACGGCGCGGTGCTCCAGGCCCTGACCTTCTCGCCCATCCTGCCGCGCCACAAGCTTGCGCAGTTCAAGCCCCTGCAGGACGCGCAGGGCTTCTCGAGGGCCTGGGCGACCAACACCGATCCCAAGGAGATCGTGGGCACCGGGCCCTTCGTGATCCAGAGCTACACCGTGGATCAGAAGGTTACGCTGGTGCGCAATCCCCACTCCTGGCGGCGCGATCCCCAAGGCAACCAACTGCCCTACTTCGACCGCCTCGAGTACCTCATCATCCGCGACCCCAACCTACAGGTTGCGCAGTTCCAAGCCGGCAACCTCGACTCGGTGCCCATCACCGGCGCGCAATTCCCCGACCTCAAGCGCCAGGAGGTGGCCGGGGCCAAGATCCGGGTGCTCAAGGGGGTGACCATCTACACTTCCCCGCCGCACTGGGGCTTCAACTTCGATGCTAAAAACCCCGAGCTTGTCGAGCTCTTCCGTAACCTCACCTTCCGCAAGGCCATGCAGGCCGCCCTCAACCGTCAGCGCATCATCGACGACGTGTACAACGGCCTCGCCAGCCTGCCCGGCCACGGGGTGGCCCCGGGCACCTTCTGGTACTACGACACCCGCTCCTACCTCGGCAAGTACGACCTCCAGTTGGCGTCGGGCTTGCTCGAGAGCCTCGGCCTCAAGCGCGGCCCCGACGGGCTGCGGCGCCTGAAGAGCGGGAGGCCGCTCGAGTTCAGCCTCACCTACGCCTCCGACTCCATCCCCATCTCGGCCATCGCCGCCATTTTGCAAAACGATCTGCGCCAGATCGGGGTCAAGCTCAACCTCCAGGGCATCCAGCAGAGCACCGTGCTCCCCACCGCCACCAGCGGCAACTTCGAGAGCATCATCGTGGCTTTCGGCGACCAGCCCGATCCCCAGCTGCGCAAGGACATCTGGCAGCCCGGCGGCCAGCTCAACTACTGGCACCGCTCGGTGTGGCCGGAGAAGGGCGGGGAAGAGCCCAAGTTCGGCGAGATGTTTGGCTGGGAGAAGAACATCTGGGAGATCTTCCGCCAGGCCGAACAGCTCGGCGACCAGTCCGAGCGCAAGCGGCTCTACGACCGTTGGCAACTGCTGTTCGCCCAGAACCTCCCCGTCATCATGATCGTCAAGCCCGATGCGGTGGCCGCGGCCCACGCCCGGCTGGGCAACTTCTTCGCCAAGGACAACCGCATCTTGCAGAGCAACTACACGATGTTCGAGAAATAGTTGCGCTATCGGCCCTATGACCGGACTCGAGCGCCTGTGCTCCGACCCCAGCCTGCTGCCCCGCCCCGGCAGGCTGGGCCTGCTGACCCACCCGGCAGGTGTGACCCGCGACCTCACCCCCTCGGCGGTGGCGCTCCTGCGGGCAGGGGTGCGGCTCGAGCGCCTGTATGGCCCCGAGCACGGCATCGACGGCTCCGGGCAAGCCGGGGAGGCGCCCGAGGTCGCCACCGACCGCCAGACCGGCCTGCCCACCCACAGCCTCTACCACAAGCAGATCCCCGAGATCGCTGAGCTCATCGCCCAGGTGGACACCCTGCTCGTGGACCTGCAGGACGTGGGGGCGCGCTTCTACACCTACGTCTCTACCCTGGTGCAGGTGCTCGAGGCCGCCCGGCAGACCGGAACCCGGGTGGTGGTGCTCGACCGGCCCAACCCCCTGGGCTCCGTGGTGGAGGGCCCCGTGCTCGAGCCGCGCTTCCGCTCCTTCGTGGGGGCGCTCGAGGTTCCCCTGCGCCACGGCCTGACCCTGGGGGAGTGCGCCCGCCTGGTGAACCCGCAGGCCCACGTGATCCCCTGCGACCCGCTCGAGCCCTTCGGCTACGGCGGCCTGCCCTGGGTTCCCCCCTCGCCCAACCTCCCCGACCTCGAGACCGCCCGCCTCTACGTGGGCACCTGCCTGGTCGAGGGCAGTGCGGCCTCGGAGGGGCGCGGCACGGCCCTGCCCTTCCGCCTCGTCGGCGCCCCCGGGCTCGACGCGGTGGCGCTGGCCCGGCGGCTCAACGGTCTCGAGCTCGGCCCGCTGCGCTTCCGCCCCGCCTACTTCACCCCTGCCCTCTCCAAGCACGCCGGGCAGCACTGCGCGGGGGTGCAAATCCACGTTCTCGAGCCCCTCGCCCGCGCCCTCCCCGTCGGGATCGCTCTGGTGGGCGCCTTGGCCGAGCAGGGCCTCGAGCTCAACCCCGACTGGTTGCAGAAACTCCTGGGGGTCCCCTTCGAGCCCGAGCTGTTCGTGCCGGAGAAGGCCCAGGAGCGCTGCCAGGCCTGGGAGCTCGCGGCTCGGCGCTACGCCCAGGAGCGGCTATCGGGCGCCTGGCTCTACCCCAGAGGCTAAGCGGTCGGCCAGCAACAGGGCCTGCTCGAGCGGCCCCCTCCTGGGTGGTCGGTAGCCCTCGGGCGGCCCGAGCTCCAGGAAGCGTTGGCTCAGCCCGCCCCAGACCCCGGCACTCCCGGACCCGCTCTCGGCCTGGAGTTCGCGCACGAGCCGGTGGCCCAGTGCGTGCCATTCGCGCAGCAGCGCGGCGGCGTGAGGATCGCTCGCGGCCTCGAAGGCCCAGGGCGCGAACTGCCCGTAGCCGCCTGCGCCCTGTCCCCGCGCCCACTCGATGGCCTCGCGCACGCTCGAGAAGCGCTCCTGCGCCCTCTGGGCCAGCGGGCTCGCCCGTCCGCTCTCCCAGTCTGCCAGGGCCAGCCGCAAGGCCTCGAGCCCCAGCCAGCTTCCCCCGCCCTGCTCGAGCGGGAAGCCCCAGCCCATGCGGCGGTACAGCCGTCCCTCTGGCCCCCGGGCCAAAGCGATGCAGCCGGTGCCCACGATGAGCAGCACCCCCGGTTCCCCGGCGAAGTAGGCGTCCAGCGTCAAGGTAGCGTCGCTCTGGGCCTCGAGCCGCGCGTAGGGGTGGGGAAAACCTTCGAAGGCCCGCATCTCCTCGGGCGTCGCCAGCCCTGCCACCCCGGCGTGCACGGCGCAACCCGCCAGCTCGGCCTCGAGCCCGGCCTCCCGGAAGGCGGCTTCGATGGCCGCGCGTAGCTCGCGGTGGGCGGCCTCGAGGCCCACCTGCCGCGGGTTGGCACTCCCCGCCGCGCCCTTGCCCAGCGCCTCGAGGCCCTCCGGCCCCCTCCGCGCCAGCACCGCCCGGACCGCGGTCCCCCCGGCGTCCACCCCCACGCGGTACAGGCTCATAGCCCGCGGCTGTGCGGGCGGTAGCCGCGCCAGGGCACGAAGCCGATCTTGCCGTAGAAGTCGGCCAGGGTGGTCCAGTCGATCACCATGCGTTCCACACCCAAGCCCTTGAGGTGCTGCACCCCGTAGCACAAGAGCGCAAAGCCCAGCCCCTTCCCCCGCAGGGCCCCGGAAACCCCGATGGGGCCGAGGCCGCCGTAGGCCGTCCCCAGCGCTTCCTGCCAGTAAATCCCCGGCCCGATGCGCCTCGAGCCCCGGTGGTACACGTGGGCGAAGCCCCACACCTGCCCCTCGCCCTCCAGCACCAGCACGTCAGCCGGGCCGGGCTCGACCTTCAGGCGCTGCTCGGTTTCGTAGAGCCAGCGCCCCGGAAAGGTGGCCTCGAGGAAGCCCAGCAGACTGGGCACCTGCTCTGGCTGGCAGGGGCCGATCCTGAGCCCGCTCGCCTCGAGCGCCTCCCGCGCGGCGGCGGGCAAGGCGTAGTCGGCCAGGTCGCGGATGAAGTCCTGCTCGAGGCCCGCCGCCTCGAAGCCATAAGCCTGTAGCAGTCCGGCCAGCGCGGCATCCTCGACCGGCACCCCGGGGAAGAAGTGGCTGGGGTCGCCGCCGTACTGCACCCGGGCGAAGCCCTCAGCGCGGAGGGTGTTGAGGCTGTACTCGAGCAGCTCCCGCCCCGCGTCCCCCTCCCGCCCCTCCTCCACGAGCAGGAAGCTGATCCAGGCGTTGTGCGGGTTCTGGTTGGCCCAGGAGGGCGGTGAGGGCGGCGTCTTGAGGCTCACCGCCCCCACGACCCGACCCCCTTCCTCGAACACCCGCGCCAGGTCCGCCCGGAAGTGCCGCGCGTCGCCTGCGGTCTGCTGCTCCCAGAGGGCCTTGTCCAGGGGGAAGCGCTCGCCCCAGCGCCGCCGCCAGAGCTCGAGGAGGGCCGTCTCGTCCGAGGGTTGCCAGGCACGAAGCATGCGTACCAAGCATATACCAACCCAGGACCAATTGACCGCCGTCGGGGGCTGCGGAAGGGTTAGGCCCCGTAGGGGACCCAGATGTTCTTGACCTGCGTGGCCTGCCGCAGGATCTCGTCCATGCCGGGCAGGGGGCCGCTCTCGGCCAGGGTCCAGGTGCGCTTCATGTTGCCGGCGCTGGCCTTTTCCACCATGGCCCGGCCCGCCTGGGGCCCGGCGTACCACACCACGTCCACGTCGTCGTGCTCGGCCAGGGTCTTGGCGAGCTCGTCGCGCTCGCCGGTGACGATGTTGAAGGTCCCGGCGGGCACGTCGGAGGTCTCGAGCACCTGGTAGAGGTCGGTGGCGCTCAGGGGATGGACAGGGGAGGGCACCACCACCAGCGTGTTGCCCATCGCCAGTGCGGCCCCGGCCAGCGTGGCAAGGGCGAGCAGGGGCTGGTCGTCGGGGCAGAGCAGGCCCATCACGCCGATGGGTTCGGGCACCGCCAGGGTGACGTTGCGGATGGGGGTGTTGTGCACCACGCCGTCGTACTTGTCGGCCCAGGCGGCGGCGGTGAAGAGGGCCTGGATCGAGGCTTCGACCTCGGCCATGCCATCTAAGCCGGTCTGGAGCTCGAGGCGGCGGGCGAACTCGAGGGCGCGGGCCTCCAGGTTCTCCGCCAGGAAGTACAGGATCTGCGCCTTGTTGTGCCCGGTGGTCCTGCGCCAGCCCTCAAAGGCCCCACGGGCTGCTTCCACCGCGTTGCGGATGTCCTTGCGGTTGCCCAGCCCCACCTCGCCGATGAGCTGCCCCTGCGGGCCATAGACCACCTTGCTGTAACCGCTGTCGGGGCGGGTTTGCTTACCGCCGATGAACAGCTTGGCGGTGCGGTCGATGGGAGGGAAGCCGAGGGCCGGGAGCCGAGGGTCGAGGGTCAGGGCATCTTGCGCCTTACGCTTTGCGTTTAGCGTCTTGCGTTCGGCGTTCGCTGTTGGGCGCTCGGCTTTCTTCACGTACTCCCACAGCCCCTCCTTGCCCCCCTCGCGTCCGAAGCCGCTCTCGCGGTAGCCGCCGAAGCCCGAAGCCGCGTCGAAGAGGTTGGTGCTGTTGATCCAAATGGTTCCGGCCTTGATCTGCGTCGCCACATCGAGGGCGAGGTTGATGTCCTCGCTCCAGATGCTCGCGGCCAGCCCGTAGCGGGTGTTGTTGGCGAGCTTGACCGCCTCCTCGGGGGTGCGGAAGGTCATGGCGGCGAGCACCGGGCCGAAGATCTCCTCCTGTGCGATGGTCGAAGCCGGGGCCACGCCCGTGAAGAGGGTGGGGGGATAGAAGCAGCCCTCGGTAGGTACGGCCCAACTGGGTTGCCACAGCTCGGCCCCTTCCTCCACCCCCTTCTGCACGAGTCGTTGGATCTTCTGAAGCTGCACCGGCGCCACGATGGCCCCGATGTCCACGGCCTTGTCCAACGGGTCGCCTACCCGCAGCTTTTCCATGCGGGCGCGCAGCTTGCGGTAAAGCTTTTCAGCCACGCCCTCCTGCACTAAGAGCCTGCTGCCCGCGCAGCACACCTGCCCCTGGTTGAACCAGATGGCGTCTACCACGCCCTCTACCGCGCTATCGAGGTCGGCGTCGTCAAAGACGATGAAGGGCGACTTGCCGCCGAGCTCGAGCGAGAGCTTCTTGCCGCTGCCCGCCGTGGCCCGTCGGATGATGCGCCCCACCTCGGTCGAGCCGGTGAAGGCGATCTTGTCCACGCCCTCGTGCTCCACTAAGGCCGCCCCGGTGCGCCCGTCGCCGGTGACGATGTTGACCACGCCCGCCGGCAGGCCGATGCTCTGGCAGATCTCGGCGAAGAGCAGGGCGGTGAGCGGGGTGAACTCGGCGGGCTTGAGCACCACGGTGTTGCCCATTGCCAGCGCGGGGGCGATCTTCCAGGCGAGCATCAAGAGCGGGAAGTTCCAGGGGATGATCTGGCCTACTACGCCCACCGGCGCGTAGCCCGAGAGCTCGCTCTCCATGAGCTGCGCCCAGCCGGCGTGATAGTAGAAGTGCCGGGCCACCAGCGGGATGTCGATGTCGCGGGTCTCGCGGATGGGCTTGCCGTTGTCGAGGGTCTCGAGCACGGCGAAGAGCCTCGAGTGCTTCTGCACTTGCCGGGCCATGGCGTAGAGGTAGCGGGCCCGCACGTGGCCGGGCGTCTTGCTCCAGGCGGCGAAGGCCTTGCGCGCGGCCTTCACCGCTTCGCTCACGTCGTCGGGGCCAGCCTGGGCGATGTCGGCGAGTTTTTGGGTATTAGCGGGGTTGATGGAGGCGAACCACTCCTGGGTGGAGGGGTCGCGCCACTTGCCGCCGATGAACAGCCCGAAACGCCCCTTGTGCGCCTCGATCCACTCGAGGGCGGGCTTAGCGGCTTCGGGCGCGGGGCCGTAGGGGAGGGTCTCGAGGAGTTCGGTGAGGGTCATAAGCTCCTTTCGCAAGTCTATGGCGAAGGCTTTTTGGTAGTGCACCGCCGTAGGCGGCTTTATCCCAGAGGCTGGTACTGCATCGAGGCGTAGCGCCCGTAGGCGAAGTGCTCGAGCTGCCGCTCGATGTCGTTGAGTAAGGCGCTCGCGCCGATGCGGAAGAGGTGGGGCTGCATCCACTCCTCACCCAGCTCCTCCTTCATCAGGATCAGCCAGTCCAAGGCCTGCTTGGCCGTGCGGATGCCCCCGGCGGGCTTGAAGCCCACCTTGTAGCCGGTCTGCTCGTAGAACTCGCGGATGGCCCTCACCATTACCAGGCTGTTGTGCAGCGTGGCGTTGATGGCCTCCTTGCCGGTCGAGGTCTTGATGAAGTCCGAGCCGGCCTGCATGCACACCATGCTCGCCCGCATCACGTTCTTCAGCGTTCCTAGCTCGCCTACGGCCAGGATGGCCTTCATGTGGGCCGGACCACAAGCCTCGCGGAAGTCGCGCACCTCGTCGTAGAGTGCCTTCCAGTTGCCGGTGAGCACGTGACGGCGCGAGATCACGATGTCGATCTCCGCCGCCCCCGCCGCCACCGAGGCCTCGATCTCCTTCAGCTTGAGGGCGTGGGGGTTGAGTCCGGCCGGGAAGCCGGTAGAGACGGCGGCGACGGGGATGCCCGTACCTTTTAGCGCCTCGACGGCGGTGGGAACCATCTCGTGGTACACGCACACCGCTCCCGTGGTGAGGGGTCTATGCGCGATCCCGAGCGCTTGCATCAACTCGGGCCGCAGGGGCTGGCGGGCCTTGGCGCACAGGCGCCGCACGGTGCCAGGCGTGTCGTCCCCCGAGAGGGTGGTGAGGTCGATGGTGGTGATGGCGTGCAGCAGCCAGGCCGCCTGCCACTCCTTCTTGACCGTGCGCCGGGTGGGAAGGGTCGCCGCCCGCCGTTCGACGGCGCTGCGGTTGACCAGCGCCCCCTCGACCGCCGAGAGGTCGAAGGAGGTGCCGGGGTTGCGTTCGTGGGGATGGGAAGGGGTTTTGGAGAGCGTGACCATTGTCACCTCGCAAACAAACGAGTGTTGGGATTATACCCCCGCTCCCCAGGCCGCAGAGCGCGGCTGCTTACGATGGAGAGATGGGCTCCGGGGCTTCGTTCACGAGTGCTATCCTCCCCAGGGCCGAAGCCTGGGGGAGGGGCTTACAGCAAGCTGCACACCTTTACCCCATACTCCAATGGGGACGGTGTAGCGCCGTGTACCAGGTGCGACAGGCATCCTGCTTGCGATGCAGTCGCTTTTCGATAAACGCAGGAGTGAGCGAGCGCCATTCTTTGGAAAGTTACGCGCAAACCGGCATGGGCGAGTTGGCCAATTGAGCCCAGGATAGGGTGAGGGGCTATCTTAATGAGCTCTTATGATGCTCTTTGGGGGCTTGAGGAGAGAATATGGCGCGTCGTCGCAAGGTCAATTCCCTTTTCCGCAGCAAGGGCCGCTCGAGCGAGTGGCGGTTGCTGTTGCTGCTTTTGCTTTTGGCTGGGGCCTGGCTGTACCAGTGGTGGCAGAAGAACCAACCTCCCGCGACCGTGGCACCGGTTCCAGGTGGAGCGCAGCTCGAGCTCTACCTCATGCCCGGCGACGGGGCGAAAGCCAAGGCGCGTCTGATTGGACTCATCGGCTCGGCCAGACGCCAGGTGGAGGTGGCGGCCTTCGAGCTCGACGACCGCGAGATTGGCCGGGCTTTGCTCGAGGCGGCGGCTCGAGGGGTGCGGGTGCGACTCTACACCGACCGCGACTACCGGCGTGAGGCCAGGGAAAGCCTACAGGCCAGCGGGCGAGGGGGCCGTGAGCGCTGCGAGGAAGTGCGGCGGGTTGCCGTCTGCTACGACGACCGCGAAGCGCTGATGCACCACAAGTTTGTGCTCATCGACGACGTGGGGGTCTGGAGCGGCAGCACCAACCTCACCTGGAACGCCTTTGCCCGCAACAACGAGAACAGCCTGTTCTTCCCCCTACCGGGGCTGGTGCAGGCTTACAGGGGCGAGTTCGAGGCCCTCTGGAGCGGCAGGGCTGAGGGGCGGGGGCTGCCCGCGAGCTTTCGCATCGGCACGCTCGAGGGGCAGGTCTTCTTCAGCCCTGCCGGGGGGACCGCCGGGCGCGCGGCCTTGCTCAAGACCTTGCGCCAAGCCCGCAAGGAGGTGCTGATCGCAGCCTACGTGCTCACCGACCGGGGCGTGCTCGAGGAACTCGAAGCCCTGCGGCGCAGGGGCGTGCGGGTGCGGGTAGTCATCGATGCGCGCAACCTGGTCAACTCCCTCGATGAGGAGATGAAGCGTGCGGGCATCGCAGTGCGCAAGGATGGTAATCCCTACACCCAGCACAACAAGGTGATCGTGCTCGACGATACCTGGGTGGTCACCGGTAGCTACAACTTCTCGGCTTCGGCCTACCGCTCCAACAACGAGAACCTGCTCATCCTCAAAAGCCCCGAGCTGGCTGCGCGCTACCGGAAAGAACTCGAGGCCATCTGGCGAGCGGGGGAGCCGTTGTGAGGCTGGACGCCGAACGCTTGCGGGTCGTACACAAAACGCCTTGTTCTAGCAAGGGGGCTGGGGGGATACCCCCTCCCCGCCAGCGGGAAGGGTAGGGTGGGGACGGGGTACAGCTATCTTTATGATGCTGTACTTACACCTTGCCCCTCATCGCTATACACTCTTACGGAGATGCTGTTGGACCCTGCCCGCTGGCCAACCCTGATCCTCGCTTCCCAGAGCCCGCGCCGGGCGCAACTGCTCGAGCGGCTGGGGCTGCCTTTCCAGATCCGTCCGGCTCACCTCGACGAGGAGGCTTCCAACCACCTCGCTCCCGAAGAACTGGCTCACACGCTGGCCCTGCACAAGGCCCAGGCGGTCTGGCGAAGGGGGGAGTGGGTGGTTGCTGCCGATACCGTGGTGGCCCTAAACGGGGTGCTGCTGGGCAAACCGGCCAGCGTGGCTGAGAACAGGGCTTTCCTGAAGCGGCTCTCGGGCCAGACGCACACGGTTTTCACAGGGCTGGCCCTTATCCTGCCCTCGGGCAGGGCTGTGGCTTTGGTAGATGCCGCCCAGGTGCACTTCCGGCAGCTAGAGGACTGGGAGGTTGAGTGGTACGCCTCGAGCGGGGAGGGCTTGGACAAGGCGGGAGGCTACGGTGTGCAGGAGCGGGGCATGGTGTTGGTGGAAGGAATCGAGGGTGATTTCTATACAGTGATGGGGCTGCCGGTTCGGCGGCTGTGGCAGCTCTTGGCCGAAGAGGGCTATTTCTCCGGTGAGAAAGGCGGAGCAGCTTGAGGGAGACCATCCTCCGCCGGCTGCTGTTCGTGGGGTTGCTGGGGCTGGCGCTACTGGCCTCGAGCCTCACCCGCCAGCTAGCCCCCACCCTGCCGGCTGAACTCTCTGCCCGGACTGCGCCGATCTTCGGCCTGGGCTACCGGCTGGGCTCCAACCTCCACGCCGCCATCGCCGCGCTCTACGACCGCCGCGACCTGCGCGCGGAGAACCGGGCCATGCGGCAGGAGATCGCCACCCTGCGGCTGGAAAACGCCCAGTTGCGCGAAGAGAACCGCCGCCTGAATGCAGCTTTGCAGGTGCGTGAACAGAAGGCTCTGGGGGCCAAAGCCATCGCCCCGGTGATCGACGAGGACCTCTCGGGCCTGTACCGCCGCCTGATCATTGGACTGGGCGAGAAGGATGGGCTCAAAGTGGGCGACCCGGTGGTGGCCACGGGCTCGGCGGGCCTGGTGGGGGTGATCGTGAGCGTCACCCCCAAAGAGGCCGTGGTGCGCACCCTGGTGGACCCGGAGTCGCGGGTGGCGATCTTGCTGCCGGGAAGGCGAGGTCGAGGGGTTGCGTTTGGGCAGCCTCCCCGATTGCTCAGGGTCGAGCTTTCTCCCGACGCTGAAGTCAAGGTGGGAGACCGGGTGGAATCCGGAGCCTTCCAGGGGCTTTATCCCCGTCTGCCGGTTGGCGAGGTGGTCGAGGTGCTGCCTCTCAAGCCGGGAGCGTTGAAGCGGGTGGTCATGGTCAGACCCCTGGTGCAGTTCTCGCTGCTGGAGGAAGTGATGGTGTTGCGCTCCCTCTAAAGTGCTACAAAGGGCAAATCCAAATATCGTTGTGAGTTTGGCATATGCGCGCGGTCCTTCTGATCCTCCTCACCTTCTTGCTGCAGGGCCTGGTCTCTGGCCTGATGCCCGCCGAGCTTGCTCCGCCCGACCTGCCTTTCCTGGCAGCGCTGGCTTTGGCCGGCTTCTATCCCATCCACACAGGCTTGCCGCTGGCCTTTGTCATCGGAATGCTTCAGGATTTGCTCTCCGCCGGGTATCCTGGATTGCACACGGTGGGGTTGCTTTGCGGGGTCTATGTCTACTACCGACTCTCCCGCAGCTTTCACCCCGACGAACTTCTGGGGCAGATCACCATTCTGGGAGGGAGTTTTCTCGCCAAGTGGCTGGGGTATGCCTTGATCGGATACTGGTTGCGTGGGGGGCCGTTCGGCTTTGCGGCCCTTACCGGGGTCTTCGCATCGGAGATCATCTTCACCCTGGGCCTGGCGCCCCTCTTGCTGGGCTGGGCTCGAGGCCTGTTGGGGGGCAGGCACCGTGAATAACCGCATCTGGCTCTTGCTGCTGGTCGTCTATGCTGTGCTGGGCCTCTACGCGGTACGGCTGTTCCAGCTCCAGGTTGTGCACTACGAGAAGTACGCCACCCGCAGCCAGGGCAACTACCTGCGCACCGAGACGCTACTCGCTCCGCGGGGCCGCATCTTCGACCGCAACGGCAAGCTGATCGCGGGCAATCGCCTGACCACCGACTTGGTCTATTCCGGAGGCGAAATCCTCTTCAAGGAGCGCATCCTGCGGCTGTTGGGGCTCAAGCAACTTCCGGAGGTGAGCCGGGAGCCGGTCACGCTCAAGGCCAACCTGCCCGAGAACCTGGTGCTGACGCTGGCCGAGCTCACCGCCGGGCAGGATAACCTGCAGCTGGTAGAGCGCCTCGAGCGCACCTATCCCCGCCCCATCTCCGGTCCGGTGCTGGGCTACGTGCTCTTTGCCAACAAGCAGGAAGTCGAAGACGAGGGTTACGACCCGCGTGAGCTGGTGGGGCGCACTGGCCTGGAGGCGGCGCTGGAGAAGTACCTGAGGGGTCGGAAAGGCCAGCGGGTGGTGGAGAAGAACGTGCGCGGCGAGCGGGTCAGCGAGCAGATCACCAAGGAGCCCGTGCCCGGCCAGGACGTCTACCTCACCATTGACATCGAGCTCCAGCAGGTGGCCGAGCGGGTGCTGCAGGAGAGCCTGGACAACATCAACAAGGGGCGCAGCAAGTATCACCTGCCGCTGGAGAGCGTGGTCAAGGGAGCCATCGTGGCCGTGGACCCGCGCACCGGCGAGGTGTTGGCCATGGCCAGCGTTCCCAGCTTCGATCCCGCCCTCTTTGCCCGCTATCCCCGCACTCCCGAGGACAACAAGAAGATCGCAGCCCTCAACTCCGACAAGTCCCTCCCCACCCTCAACCGCGCGGTGACGGCCTATGCGCCGGGTTCGACCTTCAAGCTCGTCAGCAGCAGCTACTTTATCGAGAAGACCAACATCACCCCCAACACCGTGTTTACCTGCAGCCCCTACATCAAGTACGGCGGCATCCGCAAGAACTGGTACGCCGGCAACATGGGCCCCATGACCGTGCGGGAGGCCATCGCCCAAAGCTGCAACACCTGGTATTATCAAGCCGCCATCGCTGCCGATCCTTACAAGACCGTAGACGGCATTGCCGAGTGGGCCAGCAAGTTGGGGATAGGCCGCCCTACGGGCCTCGAGATTGCCGAGGATAAGGGCTTTCTCCCCACGCGCCGGTGGAAGGAAGAGACTTTCAAAGAACCGTGGTACCCTGGCCAGTCGCTCTCGGTGGCCATCGGCCAGGACGCGGTGGAAGCTAGCCCGGTGCAGATCGCCCGGATGCTCACCACCATCGTCAACTCAGGCCGCCAGCCCGAGCTGCACCTGGTGCGCAGAATCGGCACCCAGGCCGTGCAGCCGCGCTTCACCCAGATCGAGGGCAAGTACTGGTCGGTGCTTCAGGAGGGCATGCGCAAGACCGTGACCTGGGGCACCGCCCGTCCGCTGATGGAGTCGCTCGAGGTGCCCACCGCGGGTAAGACCGGCACCGCCGAGAACGGCATGAGCTACCGCAAGGGCTACGGCTACACCCACGCCTGGTACATGGGTTACGGGCCCGCCGTACCCGGCGACCCCAGGCCACCACTGGTGGTGGTGGCTTTCTTTGAGAACGGCGGAGAGGGCTTCAACGTAGCCCTGCCCGCGGTTAAGCGGGTCATGGAGGCCTATTGGAAGATCGGCGAGTTCAAGCCCAAGCCGCCTGAGGCACAGCTGCAGGCTGTCCCGGCAGGGGATCGTCCGCCCGGTGCACAGCCGCAGGCTGTCCCGATAGGGGATCGTCCGCCTAAACTCCAGACGCCGTCAACGCCCGCTCCTTCGAACGCTGCCCGGTGAACGCCGATAGCCAAGCTGCGCTAAACGCAAGACGCTGGATGCTTTGCCTTTTGCCCCCGGCAAGGGTATAACTTTCCCGGATGCGCATCCGAGCCACCCTCAACGGCCTTTCACTTCGCCTCGATGGCAACGAGACGCCAGAGGCCTTGCGCAAAGCTCTGGCCGAGGTGCCTGAGTTGCCCCTCGAGGTCGAGGTCTCCGGACAAATCGGGGTGGAGGTGCTGGAGGTGCTGTGCGAGTTGGGGCGTGAGCGGGGCCTTAACCTGCGCCCTCCGCGGGGGGAGCGCTTCATCCCGTACACCGAGGTGGTGAGCCAGACTTTGCGGGCCGGGCAGCGCGTCGAGTCGCCCGGAACGGTGGTGGTGCTGGGCGACGTCAACCCGGGTGCCGAGATCATCGCCGGTGGCGACGTGATCGTGGTGGGGAAGTTGCGCGGCTTGGCCCACGCGGGGGCTGGCGGCAACGAGGAGGCCACCATATGGGCCACGGCCTTCGAGGCCAAGCAGATTCGCATCGCCCATCACGTGGCCCAGGCTCCTGACGACTCCCACACCACCAGGAGTCCGGAGCGGGCCAGGGTAGCCGAGGGGCGGATCGTGCTCGAGCCGTGGGGAAAGCGCTAGGCTCTGGACGCTGCTGGCCGGTTTAGCTACCCGCTGTCAGCTATACCAAAAACGCCCATTTTTGCTTCGTGGTTTCCTCTACGTGGCCGTACGTGGGGGGAGTAGGGTTTGGATTGAGGGGGCTCGAGTACACAACTCCTCCCCCTGTGGCGGTGTAGTAGCCCTGGCTACACCTGCGTTAGGGGTGTAGCCGTGCGGGCTTTGTGAATGTGCTGGAGATTTATACCACGTCTAGGCTAAGAGTAGAGGAGGACCAACCCATGGAAAGCCTTAGCCTCGAGCTTCCATCCAACTCCGTGACCTGTGTGCCCCAGCACCTGTTGCGGGAGCAGCCCAGCCCTACCCCTCACGAGCAAAGCCGCCTGTGGGAGGAGGTGCTCGAGCTCTACGACCTGGAGAACGCCGAGTAGCCGGGTCGGTGGGCGGGCGGGTCTTCGCGGGCCCGCTCGGCTTTGCGTGTATGGCGTTGGGTATTTTCTCCCACGCTTCTAAGTTTCCTCGGGTATACTGCCTTAATCCCGAAAGCACCGAGGAGAGCGAATGACTGAAGAACAACACCTGCGTGAGTACACCAAAGCCCTAAAAGCGCACCTACCCCGCCACTTTTTTGAACCCGTCCCGGCCCGGTTGGCCTTCCTGCCAGTCTTCCTGGCGCTGTTCGGCCTGTGCACCTGGGGCATCCTGGCCACTCCCTATATCCTGCTCAAACTGCTCTTATCCTTCGGGATTGGCTATGCCTTCATCGGGATGGGCTTCCTGGCCCATGAAATCCTGCACGGGGCGATCACCAAGAACCCCCTTCTGCGTTCGATCACCGGCACCATCGCCTTCCTGCCGCTGATGGTAGGTGCGCGGCTGTGGCGCAAGTGGCACAACGTCGAGCACCACGGCTCCACCCAACACCCCGAGGACGACCCCGACGCCATGGGTACCCTCGAGTCGGCCACCAAGCGCCCCATCGTGCAGTGGGCCTTCCGCCAGGTCCCGGCGCTGCGCAGCTTCTTCCTCTTCTTCGCCTGGACTTTCTGGTTCACCTTCCACGCCCACATGATGCTGCGGCGCTTTTTCCCCGACTTCAAGCCCAACGAGCGCCCGGCGGTAATCTTCCAGGCCATCCTGCCGCCTTTGGTGTGGCTGGGGGTGCTGCTGCTGGTGGGGCCGCTCAACTTCCTGTTCGTCTTCGCGATCCCCTGGGTCATCGCCAACTTCATCGCGATGAGCTTCATCGCCACCAACCACCTCCTCAACCCCATCACCGAGACCAACGACCCCCTGCTCAACAGCCTCACCGTGCGCAACCCGCGCTGGCTCGAGTGGCTCACCCTGGGCTTTGGTTACCACATCGAGCACCACGTCTTCCCGGTGCTCTCGCCCAAATACGCCCACGTCGTCGCGGCCAAACTCAAAGAACTCTGGCCCGAGCGTTACAACGAGCTGCCCCACTGGAAAGCCCTGCTCTACCTTTGGAAGACCCCTCGCCTCTACCGCGACCACCGCAACCTGATCGAACCCACCACCGGCAAGCTCTTCGGCACCTTGGGCTTTGGCCTCAACGACGCCAAGGTTTTCCCAAGCAGGGCTGGGGTTACCAAAGCCCGCAGAAAGCCCGGTAGACGCACGACGAAGGCTGAACGCTGAGGGTCTTACGCCGTACGCGAGTTGCCGAACGCCGAATGCCAGAGTCAGATCGGGGGGCGGGTCCTTGTGCCCGCCCCGCCTCTTGTCCTACGGGTCTTCTGCCTTTGATCCCCGACAAACCACGAACCATGCGTCGAAAGCCTCCCGCTTTCCGCTTCCCGCCTTTCGCGTTAGGCTGTCTTCTATGCGGATTCTAGTTGCCAACGACGACGGCATTTTCTCCCCCGGCATCAAAGCCCTGGCCTTCGCCCTGCGTGAGTTGGGTGAAGTCAGCGTGGTAGCCCCCGACGTTGAGCAGTCTGGGGTAGGTCACAGCATCACCTTCCGGCGACCCCTGCGCTTCAAACACACGGCCTCAGCGGGTTTTGGTGAGATCCCCGCATACCGTGTGGACGGTACCCCTGCCGACTGCGTGGTGCTGGGCAGCAACCTGCTGGGCCGTCCCGACCTGGTGGTCTCGGGGATCAACATCGGGGTCAACATGGGGCTCGACCTGACCCATTCCGGTACGGTGGCAGCGGCCCTCGAGGGGGCTTCCCTGGGCGTTCCCTCCATCGCCTTCAGCCTCGATGCCTCAGGTGAGGAGTTGCGCTTCGAGGAGGCGGCAAAGCACGCGCTGAGGATCGCCCGTTGGGTGCTGAAAAACGGCCTCCCCCCCAAAACCCTGCTCAACGTCAACTTCCCTAACCGCCCTCCACGGGGCATCCGGGTTACGAGACTCTCTACCCACCGCTATGAAGACTCCGTGGTCGAGCGCCACGACCCCGATGGGCGGCCCTACTACTGGGTAGCGGGCAAGCCCACGGCTGAACTCCAGGAAGGCACCGACTTCTGGGCAGTACAGCACGGCTTTGTCTCGGTCACGCCGGTGAGCCTGGACTACACTGCCTATGGCTTCCTCGAGCAGCTAGGCAGTATGGCGGAGGGATGAGGGCTATAGCAGCGTACGCATCAAAGGCGACTCGGCCACCAGGGTCAGGATCAGGCCCACGACCACCCAGGCTACCATCCCTGCCAGGGTTCCTCCCGTGCGCTTGCGCAACCAGCCCAGGAACACCGCTGCCCCTGCCCCCAGCAGCGTGGGACCGAAAATCGCCAGCCCTGAGAGCAGGGGCAGCATGTAGGTCGAGAGCTCACGGTAGCGCTCGTGCAGGGAAAAATTAGCTGCTCCCCGCAACACCGGCTCCATCATCGCCAGGCCGAGGAAGCTGATGTAGATGCTGGGGAATTCCCCCAACCCCAGAGCCTTGCGGATGAGGCCATAGATGGCTATGATCGCCAAAAGCACGACGCCAGCCCATACCCCCTCGATCCAGTTTTGGCGCGCGCCCAGGTGCAAGTTGGCCAGGCCGATGCGGGTGTAAGCGATGAGGAAAGCTACTGCGCCCAGCAGGAGGTAGAACATCGGGCGCACGGTCTCGGCCTGGACCGGGGTAAAGGCCGCCAGCCAGTTGCCGTAGAGGAAATATCCGATGCCCGCGGTCAGGGCTCCGGCGATCAGGGGGGCTAAGGTCAGCCAAGCGTGTACCGTGCCGGGCCCAAGGCGGAACCGGCTGTCGAGCTCGACGGTGCGCATGGGCTCGATGCGGCTCTCCCCGATGAGGATCAGCGCCAGGTAAAGGACGAAGACTGCCAGCCAGGGCCAGATGTGCACCAGCAGCTGCATAGGCAGGCTCATCTGCTGGCTGAGCAGGCTCAGGTAAGCCCCACCGCGCTCGAGGTCACCCCTGCCGTAATAGATGGCGCTGAGCAACTTGAGGGCTTGGGTATACTCGTCGTCCAGGCGGCTGAAGCGGGAGAGGGTTGGTTCGAGCACCGCTGCGGCTTCCTGCAGACGCCCCGCGCTCCACAGCAACTCACCCTTGAGCAGCTCCTCGCGTGGACTATCCCGCAGCAAGAAGATGCCCTCGGTAGGCTGGCCCAGCCGCTGGGCCATGCGCCCGGCCCCTAGGCGCCCCTCCAGCAGTCGGTCGGCCCGGCGATAAGCGTTGTAGGCTTCCTCATAGCGTCCTAGGGCCTCGAGGGCAACCCCTTGGTAGAGGTAGGATTCGGGGTCACGGTTATTGGGCAGAGTCCTCAGGGCTTCGGCAGCCCGCCCCCGCAGCAGCAGCAACCTCGCCCGCAACAGCCGCAAGGTGGCGTTGTCCGGGCCGACTATTCCCTCGAGCTGCTCGAGGCCTTGTTCGGCCTCGGCGACGCGCTTTTCGTCGAGGTTGATGCGGGTTAGAAGCTCGAGGCTGGGCACGTGCTGGGGATTGGCGGTGAGGGCCAGCTCGCAGGTGGCCTTGGCGCTGCTCAGGTCACCACGTGTATATAGGCTTCGACACTGGAAAAAATAATCATTGGCTCCCAGCTGGGCTAGGGCGAGGCTGCCCAAAAACAGCACCCAGAGCCCGATTCTGGCGAGTATACGGGGGGCCAAAACCATGCGGTAAGTCTACCATGTAACGATAGGCGTTCCAGGCCGTGACGAACCACACTGGAGGGTTGTAACCCTACGTGAAACGGGGAAGTCATTGAACTGGGTCAACTTCTATAGCAAAACACATTTGCATGGAGTAAGTTAAATCGCACCGCAGTCGGAGGTAATGTAGATGAAACGATGGGTCGTGCTTGGTATCGGTATGTGGATGCTGGGGGTGGTCCTGGCTCAGACCCCCGCAGCCGTGGAGAAGATGATCGACGAGGGCAAGCTGCAAGCAGCCTATAGCGAAGCCCTCAAGCTGGGCAATGCGGGCTACGTACTGGCGGCGAAGGCCGCGAGTTACTATGCCGGATACCAGGCTGCCGACAAGGAGAGGGGTTCATGGTACGACAAGGCCGAGGAGGCGGCCAAGAAGGCCATTCAGGCCGACCCCGATAACCCCGAGGCCTATTTCGAACTGGCGCGTGCCCATGGCCGCTTGGCCCAGTTCCGCGGCATCCTGGAAAGCCTCAACCTGGCCTCGAGCGTGCGCGACAACCTCAACAAGGCCCTCAAGCTCAACCCCAATCACGCCGGAGCCAAGGTAGCCCTCGCCCTGTGGCACCTCGAACTGACCCAGAAGGGCGTGGGCTGGCTCTACGGTGCCAACATGGGGCAGGTGGTGCCCCTGTTCGAGGAGGCCATCAAGCTCGAGCCCCAGACCATCATCCACCGCGTGGAGTACGCCACCGCGCTGGCCCGGATGAACCGCAAGGCCGAGGCCGTCAAGCAGCTCGAGTTTGCCCTCTCCCTTCCGGCCAAGACCTATGCCGACCAGAAGGATCAGGAGCGGGCCAAGAAGCAGCTCGAGGAGCTAAAATAGGCTAAAGTACGCCGATGACCAGGAGGCGCTCTAGCTTCCGATCCTGGGCATGGGCAGCCTCAGCCCCAGCCAGCGGCTCGACAGGCGCAGGGCGATGGTGGTGAGGGCGCCCAGCACCAGGGCTAAGGCGGCCAGGTCGGGTAGGAAGCGGTAGATCGCGTAGACCAGTGCGGCTCCTGCGGCGGCGGCGGTGGCGTAGAGGTCGCGGTTGCGGTAGAAGATGCCAGGGATTTGCCCGGTGAGCAGATCGCGCAGCACGCCACCGCCCACCCCCGAAACCGTCCCGGCGAACACGCAGCCCCAGAAGCCCAGCCCGAAGGTGAAGCCGCGCTCGGCGCCCAGCGCCGCGAAGATGCCCAGCCCCAGGGTGTCGAGGTAGTAGATGGGGCGCTCGAGCCGCTCCACCCGGCGATAAAAGCGCCACACCAGCAACGAGACCGCGAACACCACCCACAGCACTGCCTCGTGGCGGAAAGCCTGGGGGGGTAGCGAGCCTACCACGATGTCACGGATCGAGCCTCCACCCACCGCTGTAACCCCGGCCAGCACCAGCACGCCCACCAGATCGAAGCGCTTTTGCACGCCCATCAGCGCGCCCGAGGCCGCGAAGGCCAGCGTGCCCAGCCAGCCCAGCCATTCCAGTACCTGCCAGGGGTTCACAGCGCCTCGAGCAAGGCCACGCAGCGGGCCTGGACGTGATCGGGGGCCAAGCCCTCGGAGGTCTTGAAGGTCAGCCCCACCCGTTCTTCGGGCAGCGACAGCAGCTCGGCCAGGTGGGCCTGGATGGCAGCGCGGTGGGGACCGAGCTTGGGCCGATCGAGGGTGACCACCCCGCTGACTTGGCTCACGCGGTAGCCCGCTCGAGCCACCCGCTCCAGCACCGCTTCCAGGATCACCCGGCTTTGCAGGTTCTTCCACTGCGCGTCGGTGTCGGGGAAGAGGACGCCGATGTCGCCCAGGGCACAGGCCGAGAGCAGCGCGTCGCACAGGGCATGCAGGATCACGTCGCCGTCGGAGTGGGCCAGCGCGCCACGTTCGGAGGGGATGTGCACGCCGCCCAGCCAGAGGGCGCGACCGGGCTCGAGGCGGTGAGCGTCTTCGCCAAAGCCAATTCGCATAGTCTTCATTGTCCGGACTTGGCGGCTCGAGGTCCAGCGTCATCCCCACGTGACCCTTGACGCTGGCCCCTCGAGCCTGAAGACTCTTTTTATGGCGATCTACATGGTCTACGACGACGCGCTGAGGCTGATGCAGCAGTGGACATCCTCCGAGAGCCTGCGCCGTCACATGATGGCGGTGGAGGCGGCCATGCGGGCTTATGCCCGGTACTTCGGCGAGGACGAGGAGAAGTGGGCCATCACCGGTATCCTGCACGACTTCGACTACGAGAAGGAGCCCGAGACCCATCCCTACAAGGGGGTCGAACTGCTGCGCAAGATGGGCTATTCCCCCGAGATCTGCGAGGCCATTTTGGGCCACGCCGACGTGCCCGAGCACCCCCGCACCACCCTCATGGCCAAAGCGCTGTTCGCCGTGGATGAGCTCACCGGCCTGATCACCGCTGCCGTCTACGTGCGCCCCGACAGGAGCATCCTGGGCCTCGAGCTCGGCAGCCTCAAGAAGAAGTTCAAGGACAAAGCCTTCGCCGCCCGCGTAGACCGCGAGGGCATCGTGCGCGCAGCCGAGGAACTGGGCGTGGACCTCGACACCCACATGCGCTTTGTCCTCGAGGCCATGAAGGCCGATGCCCAGCGGTTGGGCTTAGCAGGCAACTAAGCCCGCTTTAAAGCTCGGCGCTATTGGCCAAAGGGAAGCTGCACCTCGAGCACGCTCTGGTAGCCTTGCTCGAGGCTGTTGGCTTTAGCCTGCTGGTAGATCGCCTCGGCGTCTGCTCCTAGAGCTTCCCTGGCCTTTTGCAGGTGCTCCTCGAGGGCCCGGCGGGTTCCCGGGGGTAGTTTGGCCGAGTGCTCCTGATCCCACCGTCCCACCGCAGCCGCGATTTGCAGGGCCTGAGCCGGTAGGTGCAGGGCCAGCAAGGCTTGTACGCAGCTTACGAGCACCAGGGCCAGCGAGGCCACCTGTCCCATCTGGTGGAACAGGCGCAGGCTCTCCACCAGCAGCGGCCAGGCCTCGAGGGGGCCTGTGGTTTTGAGCAGATGGCCAGCGATGTTGACGAGGGCATTGGCGATGCCTTGCTGATCCTTGAGGCGTCGTTTGATCTCCAGGCTCTCGTACAGCCAGCGCAGGGCCTCCTCGTGGTCTTCGCTGACCAGTGCCAAGTTTCCCAGAGCGTAGGCTACGCCCTTCTCATCGCCGATTTCCCGCTTGATCTCGAGGCTGCGCAAGAAGTAGGTGCTGGCCGTCCGGTCCTGTCCTTGCAACCCGTAGACGATGCCGATGTCGTTGAGGGTGGTGGCCTCGCCGTAGCGATCGCCAATTGCTTGCTTGAGGGCTAGCGACTCCTCAAACGCTGCCAACGCCCGTGCGAACTCGCCCGATTCGCGCAGCAGCAGCCCCTGCATGTGCAGAGCCTCGGCCAGCAACCAGGGGTCTTGCAGGGCACGGCTGGCCTGGAGGCTTTGCTCCAGCGTGGCCATGCTCTGCTCCCACTGCCCCAGGTTCTTGAGCTGAAGGGCCAGCGACTGTTGGGTTCTGGCCCGCACCGCCGTGGGTACCTGATGAGGCATCTCCAGGAAGACCCGGTGCCAGTGGGCGATTTCGCGGTAGAAGCCGTGCCAGGCGTAGCAATGGCTGAGCCAGGTGGCCATCTGTTGGCCCTGGGTGGCCCAGCCCAGGCGCTGCATGGTGGAGAAAGCCAGCCGCAAGTTGTCGAACTCGAGTTCAATGCGCCGCACCCAGCGGCTTTGCTCGGGGCCTTGTAAGGCGGCCTCGGCCCGCTGCGCCAAGCTCCAGAAGTACTCGGCGTGAGCGGCCAGGCTGCGCTCGAGGGCTTCGGGGGAGAGCTTTTCGTGGGCAAACTGCCGCAGCAACTCGTGCATCTGGTAGCGCCCACTGTGGTGGGGGTCGCGTTGCACGAGCGAGAGGTTGACCAGCCCTAGCAGGCCCGAGACCGAGGCTCCGGCTACCTGGGCGGCGCCCTCACGGTCGAAGCCACCCCGGAAGAGCGTCAAGCTTGCCAGGACCTGCTGCTCCTCAGGGTGCAGCAGTTGCCACGACGACTCGAACACCGCCCGCAGCGAGCGGTGGCGTTCGGGGCGGCTTTCGTCGCCCTGGGGCGAACTCAGGAAGCCCAGGCTTTTCTCGACCCCCTCGGCGATCTCGCCCAGACTGAGCACCTTGACCCAGGCCGCGGCTAGCTCCAGCCCCAGCGGCAGGCCCTCCACCGCCCGACAGATGCGGCGGGCAGCCTCGAGCTCGGCGGGGCTCAGGCGCAGGTTGGGGTTGACCCGCCGGATGGCCTGCAGCAGCAGCCGCATGGCCGCCGAGTCCCCCTCACCCTCGGGCAGCGCCAGCCCCTCCAGCGGCAGCACCCACTCCTCGGGTAGCCCCAGCCGCTCGCGCGAGGTCACCAGCAGCGTGAGTTCGGGCAGGGCCTGCAGCAGGGCGCGCAGGAACTCGCCGGCCTCGAGCAGCTGCTCGAAGTTGTCCAGCACCCACAGCACCTGGCGACCTGCGAAGTGCTGCACCAAGCTTTCCTGGGGATTGCCGGAGCTTTTGAGCCCGAATTCCTGGATGAGACGGCTTGGCAACCCCTCGGCTTCATCCAGGCCGGTCAAGGAGATGAAGTGGGCCCCGTCGCGGTAGAGATGGGCTACCTCGAGCGCGGCCTGCATGGCGAGGTGGGTCTTGCCCATGCCCCCTTGGGCCACCAGCGTCACCAGGCGGCGATCGCGCAAGAGCTGCTTGAGCTCCAGCAACTCGCGGTCGCGCCCGATGAGGCTATGCCTGGGGATGGGGAGGCCCGGCGCGGGCAGGGGCGGGGCCGGGGCCTCTCTGAGCTTTTGGGCGTAGTCGGGGCTGAGGCTGTAGCCTTTGCTGTGCACTCGCAGAACCCCGCTGTGCTCGGCTTGCTCCAGCCGCTCCAGCAGGGGTCGGGGCCAGCCCCCCGTTTCCTGCCACAGCCACCGCACCAAGTCCTCCGGGGCTTCCCAGCGCAATCGGCTGCGCAGCAGGACGCGGGCCGACTCGAGCGAGAGGGCTCTCAGCTCCACCTCCTCGACCAGCGCGGGCACGGGCCACTCGATGCCATCCCCCCCGACGGCCAGGCCCATCACCGGCCCCTGAGGCTCGCTCAGCAACTCGGCGATCACCTTACGGCTGGCCACGTCCAGCTCACCCGGCCGGTCCACCAGCCACAGCAGGGGACCCTCCAGCGCCCTCAGGGCGGGGCTGCCCCGCTGGATTACCGCTTCGGTCAGCTCGAGGCCCACGCCGTCGAGCAGTGCCCCATAGGGATGGGTGGCGTAGGCCCGGCGGCCCGTGAGCCAGAAGGTCCGGTAGCCCAGCAGCCGGGCGTGGCGTTGGGCCTCCTCGAGGAAGCGGGTGTGCCCTGCCCCACTGGGACCCAGCACGCGCAGCAAGCCCCGCCGATGCTGGGGCAGGGTGCGCAGGAAGTGCTGCAGGCCAAGCTGGGCGGCTTCGCGCTCGAGCCAGCGGGTCTGCTGGATTTCACCTTCGCCCTCGGCCTCGGCCAACCGGGCACGCCCCTGCCGTTTGGCCGCGAGCAGGTACTGGTCGGCCCGCTCGAAGAGTGCTTCGGGGGTATCGGCGCCGGCCCGGCTGGTCGCCAGCCCGATGCTCAGGGTCAGTGACAAGGGGGGGTCGCCTGCGAAGGGCCGCGACTGGACCACATTTAAGAGCCGCTCGGCCAGCAGGGCAGCCTGGGCGTGGTCGGTGCCCGGCAGCAGCAACACGAACTCATCGCCGCCGTAGCGAAACAGTCGGTCGCCTGCGCGGATCGCGCCCTGGATGCGCTCGACCAGCTCCCGCAGGATGGCGTCGCCGCGGGCGTGGCCGAAGGTGTCGTTGATGCTCTTGAAGTGGTCGAGGTCCAGGATCAACAGGGCGGTCTCGTCGCCGGTGAGCTCCGCTTCGCTGAGGGTGGCCTCGAGGGCGGGGAACAGCTCAGCCCGGCTCAGCGCTCCCGTCAGAGGGTCGAGCTGTGGCGAGATCATGGGCAAACCCCAAACATGGCTAGCGCCATTTTACGGGCAAAAGAACCGAAGGCCTGTCGGGTTTGTGGCATCATAAGCCCGTGGATTGGATACAACCCTACATCGGCCAGATCAGTTTTGGCGGCATTGCGGGCTTTGCCACCGGCTACGCCCTCAACAAGGTGGGCAAATTTGTGGCGGTGGCCTTTGGGATCATTTTCGTCGTGGTGCAGGTGCTGGCTTCGATGGGCTACATCAGCGTAGACTGGACCCGCATACAGCGCGATGTGGAGCCACTGTTTCAGCAGGAGCAACTCAGGGGAGCCTGGGAACGTCTAGTGGCCGTTCTGACCACCAACCTGCCCTTCGGGGGGGCTTTCGTGGCCGGGCTGATCCTCGGGTTGCGCAGGGGGTAAAGGGGCTGGGCTACGTTCGTGAGAGAGTGACCAGGCCTCACCGCCGCAGCACCTCGAGCGGCGTGGCGATGAGATCCACGTGCCGCTCGGGCTCGGCGTAGAGCTCCTCCATCAGCATCATGGGGTGGGCCAGGGTGGCCCAGGGAGCGGCGATCGGCAGGTGCTTGGGAGGGAAACCGTAGCCTTTGCCGATCCAGCCGAACTTACGGTCTACCGCTACGCAGCCTACGAGCACCAGGTCTATTGGGGTCTGCTCGAGCTGAACCGGCTTGCCGTAGCGGGTGATGTCCCGCACGCGCTTGAGCAGTGCAGGCTGCACCCCTTCCAGCAGCAGATAGTGCCCGACCTTGTCGGGGTGGGGCATCACCAGCCGCCTGCCCGATTTGAGGATGGCCTCGCGCAGGGGCTTGAGTACCTGGTCGGGCCCGGCCAGGAACACTTCGGCTTCGAGGAAGACCTCGAGGCCCATGAGCCGCTCGGCTGCCCTGTTCGCGCCTACGAAGTTGGGGTGATGCCCGTGCGGCGGGGTGGGATAGACGGCAGCCCTGCGCTGGGAAAGGCTGTTCCAGACTTGCTCGCGTAGCTGGCCTGCGGTCACGAGATAAGTATAGAAGGGGTCGGTAGCTAAGTAGGTTCTGAACGTCCAACGCACGACCCCCCTTCCCCGCTTATACTGTTGGAGTGATTCAGTCGCCCGAAACCCCCGCCCGTGACGACGTGCTCTTCGATTTGATCGCCAAAGAGGAAGCCCGCCAGCGCGAGGGCCTCGAGCTCATCGCCAGCGAGAACTTCACCTCCCGCGCCGTGCGCGAAGCCACCGGGAGCGTGCTGACCAACAAATACGCCGAGGGCTACCCCGGCAAGCGCTACTACGGCGGCTGCGAGGTGATCGATGAGATCGAGGCTTTGGCCATCGAGCGGGCCAAGCAGCTTTTCGGCGCAGCCTGGGCCAACGTGCAACCGCACTCAGGCTCTTCGGCTAACCTCGCCGTGTACTACGCCCTGCTGGAGAAGGGCGATACCGTCATGGGCATGGCCCTCGACCAGGGGGGGCACCTCACCCACGGTTCGCCCGTCAACTTCTCCGGGCTCAACTACCGCGTCATCGGCTACCCCGTGGACCCCCAGACCGAGTACATCGACTACGACGTCGTGCGCAAGCTCGCCCTCGAGCACAGGCCCAGGCTGATCATCGCCGGAGCTAGCGCCTACAGCCGCATCATCGACTTCGAGAAGTTCCGCGCCATCGCCGACGAGGTGGGAGCCTACCTGATGGCCGACATCGCCCACATCGCCGGGCTGGTGGCTGCGGGGCTGCACCCCTCGCCCATCCCTTACGCCCACGTGGTGACCTCCACCACCCACAAGACCCTGCGCGGGCCGCGCTCGGGGCTAATCCTCTCCAACGACGCGGAGATCGGGGCCAAGATCGACAAGATGATCTTTCCCGGCCTCCAGGGGGGGCCGCTCGAGCACGTGATCGCGGCCAAGGCGGTGGCCTTCTGGGAGGCGCTGCAACCCTCCTTCAAGGACTATGCCCGCCGCATCATCGACAACGCCCAGGCCCTGGCCAAGAGCTTCATCGAGCGTGGTTACCGGGTGGTCTCGGGGGGCACCGATAACCACCTCTTCGTGCTCGACCTGCGCCCGCAGGGCATCAAGGGCAACAAGGCCTCCAGCATCCTCGACAAGGTCAACATCACCGTCTCCAAGAGCACTGTGCCCTACGACCCCGAGAAGCCCTGGGTGACCTCGGGTATCCGTATCGGCACCCCGGCCATCACCACCCGCAACTTCACCGCTGAGGAGATGCCCCTCATCGCCGCCTTCATCGATGAGGCCCTCACCCAAGGCCCCAGCGAGGAACTGCGCGAGCGGGTGCGGGCTTTCGCCTCGGCCCACCCGATGCCCTAGCCGGCAAAGCGGACCACCCCCGAGCCCCCATCCGCGACCCAGGCTTGTATGCTGCTGGAGTGGAGGGCTGCTGCCGAATTCCCCCGACAGCCTCAGAAGGTGGTGGCTGATGTCACGGCGAAGCGTCTTCGTGCTGTTGGGTGGAGTGGGGCTCCTGCTGGTCTTCGTGCTGACCCGACCCCAACCCCAACCCGCGGTCGTTCCGGCCCTGTTCGAGCCCTCTGCCGGAAGCCTGCTGGACTCCCCCAGCGTCACGCTGGTCGGAAGCGCCCAGCCCAACAGCCTGGTCGAGATCTGGATCGATGGGCTCAAAGCCAGCCTGATCGCCAGTGACGACGCCGGGCGCTGGAGCAGCGAGGTCAACTTGGGCGGTCCCGGCGATCACCTCCTTCAGCTCAAGGCGGTTGATGCCGATCGCAAGGTGCTGGCCGAGGGCGAGGAGTTGAGCCTGGGCGTAAGAGGAGCGCCGCTCTCGAGTACCGGAACCACCATCACCGCCCCCGCCGATGGCAGCACCCTGGACAGTGGCATCGGGGTGTTCAGCGGCAGCGGGCCGGTGGGCATGACGGTGGCGGTATTGGTGGAGGAGAGGGTGGTGGGTCGGGTTCCCGTGCGGGCTAACGGGCGCTGGACCTTCGCCTACGATTTCCGCCAGGCCGGGGAGTACAACGTGCGAGCGAGGGCCATCGACCTGCAGCAGAACATCCTCAGCGAGAGCAGTATCGTGCGGGTCACGGTGCCCGAAGCCAGCGCCGAGCGTGCGGGATGTCCGTGCACCCTACGCCTGTCCACCAATGCCCCCGAGGCCACCTTCACCTTGCGACGGGAAAGCGGGGAAGTGGTCTCGAGCCGCTCGTCCCCCTACGCGGCCTTCACCAACCTGCCTGCGGGCAGCTACCGCTACACCGTCGAAGCCCCCGGCTTCCAGAGCTACGAGGGCACCGCTAAGATCCCGGACAACCGCGTGCTCTCGGTGTGGCTCGAGGCATCGCCGTGACCGCAGGAGTGCCCAGGGCGCCTTGGCCCTTGCCCCTTTCCGCTCCACCCACTAGCGTGTAGGGCGATGTCACAGCCGCCTTCTCCCGTCGCAGTTTTCGTCTACGGCACCCTCAAGCAGGGGCAGCGCAACTTTGGGGTTTCCCGGCAGGCCGGGTGGGTGCGTTCGGAACCGGCCTGGCTCGAGGGCTTTGCGCTTTATCACCTGCCCAAGGCTTCCGAGCGCCCCTACAGCTACCCGGCCATCGTGGCGGGGGAGGGCCGGGTGTGGGGTGAGGTGCAGTATTTCGCCGACCTCGAGGCCGCCCTGATCACCCTGGATGCGCTCGAGGATGCCGGGCGGGAATACGAGCGCGTCCAGGTGGAAGCCCGACGCCCGAACGGCGGGGCAGTGCGGGTGTGGACTTATGTGTACCCCAGCCTCGAGGCCGTCCGGCGGGTGGGTGGGGTCTGGTTGCCTCAGGGCGATTGGGCCGAGCCGGCTTGAGGTCAGCGCCTGGCCTGGAGTAGCCTTCGGCAACCCAGCGGGTGTAAAACGGTCGCATGCGTGTAGCCTTCGTGGCATCCGAGGCCTTCCCCTTTGCCAAGGTGGGTGGTTTGGCCGACGTGGTGGGCAGCTTGCCGCAAGCGCTCAAGCGGCGGGGCCTCGAGCCCACCATTTTTCTACCGTGGTATTGGGGCATCGACGGCTACTATGTGGGCGAGGCCTGGTTCAACTTCGCCGGGGGGCGCGAGAAGGCAGGCATCGGGCACGCCGAGCACGAGGGGGTGCGCTACGTGCTGGTGGGCCTGCCCGAGTTCGCCCGCGAAAGGCCCTACGGCTACGACGACGACTTTCGTCGCTTCCTCAAGTTCCAGATGGCAGTGGCCGAGATGCTGCGAGACTTCGACGTCGTGCACGCCCACGACTGGCAGGCTGCGCTGCTGCCGCTGTTGCGCAAGCTGGGCTACTTCGGCGGGCGCACGGTCTACACCATCCACAACCTGGCCTATCAGGGCGTTTGGGGTTCGCAGGACTTCTACGCCTGGAGCGGGCTTCCCGGCGAGACCTATTACGGGGCGGGCCTCGAGCACAACAACGCGGTCAACCTGATGAAATGCGGCATCGTCAACGCCGACCGGGTAACCACCGTCTCGCCCAGCTACGCCCAGGAGATCCGTTCGCCCGAGTTCGGGGAGGGCCTCGACGGGGTGCTGCGCGCGCAGGAATGGAAGCTCAGGGGTATCCTCAACGGCCTGGACACCGCCTACTGGAACCCCCGCGACGACCGCTACCTGCCGCACCACTACGACAGCAGCGACCTGAGCGGCAAGTGGAAGGTCCGGGCCGAGCTGCTGGCAGAGCATGGCCTCGAGGACCGCCCCACCCTGGGCGTGGTGTCACGCTTTGTCCACCAGAAGGGCATTGATGCGATCCTCGATGCCCTGCCCGGCCTGATGGATATGGGGGTCAACCTGATGGTCCTGGGCAGCGGCGACCCCTACCTCGAGCGCAGCTTCACCTGGGCTGCCCAGCACCATAGGGGCCGGGTGGTCTACGTCCAGGGCTTCAACGAGCCATTAGCCCACCGCATCTACGCTGGCTGCGACGGCTTCTTGATGCCCTCGCGCTTCGAACCGTGTGGCCTGGCCCAGATGATCGCCATGCGCTACGGCACCCCGCCCATCGTGCGGGCGGTGGGTGGCCTCAAGGACACCGTGCAGCACTGGGAAACCGGCTTCCTCTTCGCCCACGCCGATGCCGGAGGGGTGCTGTATGGGGTGAGCGAGTTCCTCAAACACCCCGACCGCCTGGCAGTGGCGCGAAACGGAATGCTGCGCGACTTCTCCTGGGATGGTCCGGCGCAGGACTACATCGAGTTGTACAGCTCGATGTAGTCGCTAGCACACCGTCGCATAGGTGCCTGTACGGGTACCCGGATTCGCGCTCCATGAATGTGCTGTTGGGCTCTACCGCGTGTGGCGGACATGCCAAACGCGAGGGGATAGGGCTGGCTGATAGCGTACGATATGCGACGTGATGGAGGAACTGCTCAGACAGGGCCGCTACGACGAAGCCAAGCGGCAGAGCTTGCTAGGGCCCAAAGGCGACGAGGCTGGGTTGGCAGCGCTGCTGGAGCTGCGCTCCTGGTTGCGTGACAAGCGCTACGAGATGGCCCGCAAGAGCCTCGAGAAGGACGCCAGATTTCTCGCCCCTTACCTCAACCTGGCTGAGGCCCGCGAGGCCCTCAAAGCTTTCGAAGCCGAGGATCCGGTGGCCCTCGAGCCCTACCTGGACGACCCACACCTCGGAGCCGAGGCCTACTGCGTGCTGGGGGTGATCCGGGTACGCGAGGGGGACACGGAGGGGGCCCGATTGGCTTTCAATCACTCCCTGCGGCTCGATCCCGGCCATTACCGCTCGATCACCAATCTGGGCAACCTCGAGCTCGAGGCTGGTCGCGTCGCCGAAGCCGTGTCGATGTACGAGAAGGCCCTGCAGTCCAACCCCGATTACCCCCACGCTCACCACAACCTGGCCGTTGCTTACCGCAGGCTTGGCCGCATCGACAAGTCGGTCCATCACCTCAAGCGCGAACAGCGCATCCTCTACCGCAACCCCGCCCGCAAGCTCACCGACAGCGGGCTCCCCCGGCCCAGCCCCACCGTGCTGGGCCACCTCTCCAGCCGCTGGCTGCTGTGGGTGGTGGTCATCGTGGTGATCTACTGGCTGCTCAGGAGGTGAGGCTCTTTAGATTGCAGGCCACACCAGCACTTCTGAGCCTACGTGCAGGTTGTAGAACATCAAGCCTTCGGGAGAGACCAGAAGCCGAGCGCCCAGGCCGCTGGCCGGCTCTACCGGGATTCGTAGGTTGCGCCCATCGACGTTAATTTCAACGGCGTCGAAGGAGCCGAACTGGCGCTTCCAGGCCTTGTGCAGTATGGCGTCTATGCGGCTGATGCCCTCTTGCAGCAGCATCTCTACCCGCATCCGGACGGTGTGGGGGGTGCGGTGAATCACCCGCACCAGGCCCAGCCGTGCTATGTGCCCTACCAGCGTGACGATGGCTTCGAAGGTCATCCCGGTCTGACCCATGAGATCGATTACCGAGATGGGCTTGCTCAGCATCATGACGAGCTTGTGCTCGTCGGGGGAGAGGGTGAGGCTGTGGGTGCGCTGGCTATCGGCTAGCACCAACTGGTCGAAAGGGCCGATCTCTACCCGGCTGTCGAGGTAGCGCAGGGCTTGCAGGAGATAGTTGTCCAGAGTGCCCTCTAAGCTTTCCTTGGTGGCCACTTCTCCCCTCAGAAAACGGAATTGCCCTTCCTTGAGCGCCAGGATCTGGTACAGCCCATCCGGCCCGCTGCGCCCACGGTACTCGGCGTGTATGGGATTGCCCTCTTCGATGAAGACCTTACCTCCTGGCACCTGGAACACTCCAGTCTGCCGGGCCTGCGAGAGCATTTGCAGCAGGTCGATGGGCCCTAAGAGGCTGAAATCTCCGTCCATACCCGAGCCTTCAGGGTAACTCAGGCCCGGTGAGGAGAAACCCGAATCCGAACAATTACAGCAGTTACCTAAAGCCAAGCTCAAGCAGGAGCAAATAGCCCTGGCCCACAGGCCATGCCCACTGATCTACTTGACCAGCTCCATCTCCTCCTCAGCCGCCCGGCCTAGCCGCCGGATTCCCTCGCGAATGAGCTCGGGTTCGGCGTTGGAGAAGGACAGGCGCAGGGTGTTGTGGCCGCTGCCATCGGCGTGGAAGGGCTGGCCAGGCACGAAGGTCACTTTTTGCTCTATCGCCTTCTTGAACAGGCTCACCGCATCCAGGCGCTGGGGCAACTGCATCCAGATGAACATGCCGCCTTTGGGTTGGTTCCACACGATGCCCTTGGGCAGGTGCTGGGCCAGGGCCTCGAGCATCACGTCGCGGCGGGCAGCGTAGGTTTGGCGGATCTTGGAAAGCTGCTCCTCGAGGCCGTACTTGACCATCTCGTAGACCAGCATCTGGTTGAGCGAGCCGCTGTGTAGGTCGGCTCCTTGCTTGGCCTGCACGAGCTTGTGGATTACCGGACGCGGGCCTACGGCATAGGCCACGCGCAGGCCGGGGGCCAGGGTCTTGGAGAAGGTGCTCAGGTAGATCACGTTGCCCTCGCCATCCCCGCGCATCTGCTGGTCGAGGGTATAGAGGGTGGGGAGCTTCTGCCCGCCGTAGTACAGCTCGGCGTAAGCGTCGTCCTCCACGATGGGTACGCCGTATTTATCGGCCAGCTCGACGAGTTTCCTGCGCCGCTCGAGGCTCATTAGGCGGCCCGAAGGGTTCTGAAAGGTGGGCAGGGCGTAGATAAAGCGCGGTCCCCGCTTCAACACCGCCTCGAGCGCTTCGGGGACCATCCCCTCCTCGTCCATGGCTATGCTCAGGTACTCGGGCTCGTAGGGGTTGAAGGCCGAGAGCGCGCCCATGTAAGTGGGCGATTCCACCGCCACCGGCGAAGCGGGGTCGATGAAGATCTTGCCCAGCAGGTCGAGGGCTTGTTGCGAACCCGAAACCATGAGCACCTGATCGGGCTGGGTGTTCGGAAGCTGGGCCGCCACCCACTCGCGCAGGGCCGGATAGCCCTCGGTGGTGCTGTACTGGAGGGCCTGGTGGGCCTTCTCCCGCAGCAGCCTGGCGCTGGCTTCGGCCATGGCCTCGGCGGGGAAGAGCTCAGGGGCCGGGAGACCGCCCGAGAAGGTGATCATCCCCGGTTGCTGAGCCATTTTGAGGAGTTCGCGGATGGTCGAGCTGGTGATGCGTGCGGCACGCCGCGCAAAGCGGCCTTCCCATGAGATTTGAGAACCCATACCCTCAGTCTACTGCGTTTTTATGGGCGGGTGATGTAATTGCGTTACACGTTAAGTGCCCAACGCGAAACGCAATCTCACTTCGATCTGGGGGTCGGGGGGCGGTATAGCGGTCCCATGATGAACTTCTGGAAGGCGAAGTAGGTTGCCAGGTAGACCGCGAGCTGCACGAAGAAGTTGTTGAAGAAACTCAGCCCCATGCCGGCCAGTATGAGCATGAGCAAGGTGACCGGGGTCAGCACCAGGAAGGTGCGCAAGAACAGGCCGGGGAAAAACCTAACGGCTTCCCTGAGGGTGAGGGGAGGGCGCTGAGTGGCCTTGCGGCGTAGCTTTTCTTCACGGCGCTTTTTGCCCATGGCGGCAGTTTACTCCACCCCGCTGGCCGCTGCGTAAACTGGTGGGGTGTGTGAACTCTGGAACGACGTGGAGCAGGCTCGAGACCGCGCGCTGAACCTGGTCAATGGTCTGCGCCATGAACACGGTGAAGTCCCCCAGACCCTCTAGAATGGTGCGGAGTGCGATCCCAATTATTCCAAGGCTGGTTGAACGGGGTATGGGCACGGGCGGTGCTCGCGGTGGGGCTGCTGTCCTTGGCGGCCATCGGGGGCACTTCCATCAGCCTGGGGGAGCTGTTGGTAGCACTGCTGATCGCCTTCGCCCAGCAGTGGATTAACTACTTGTATTACCGGCGCAAAGGGGTTTTCCTCGATGACTTTGTCTTCTTCGTGGACCTGGTGTTGCTGGCCTGGGTGCTGCGCCTGGCCGGGGGAAGCGAGAGCCCGCTGGTCTTCATCGTCTATATCTGGCTGTACAGCGCCATTGTGGCGGGCAACGACCGCGGAGTGCGGCGCTGGGAGGCGGTGCCTTACCTGGGGGCCGTGGCGGTGCTGGGGGTGGTGGGCTATGGCCACCCGGGCTATTTTTCCTACCTGCTGGCCCACGCCGTCGGCCTGACGATGTTCGCCCTCAACACGCGTGGGATCCATGCCGAGCGCTACATCGGCGAGCGCGATCCCCTGACCGGGGTGCTCAACCGCAGGTCGGGGCTGAGCCGGCTGGATGACTGGATCAGGGGCAATAAGCCCTTTGTGCTGGCTTTCGTAGACCTCAAGAACTTCAAAACCATCAACGACACCTACGGCCATACCGTGGGGGACGAGGTGCTCAAGGGTGTGGCCGATCGCCTCAAGGCTGCCGTACGCCGCGAGGATCTGGTGCTGCGTTACGGAGGGGACGAGTTCGTGGTGGCCAGCGCCTCGCCGGACTTGCCCGAGCGGCTGATGGAAACCTTCGACCACCCCTTCCAAACCTCGGTGGGGTTGGTCGAGGTCCAGGGGGACGTGGGCTGTGTGCAACCGCGGCGGGGAGAGAGCCTCGAGGCTCTATTGGTCAAAGCCGACGCCGCGATGTACCGCATGAAATACACTGGAAAGCTGGACATGCGCGGTGAGAACGTCAACTGAAGCCCCGACCCTTAATGCAGAGTTAAGCTCTGGTGCGCCCTTGGTAAGGAAGGCAAAAGGCGCAAGCTAGCTTGAACTAGCATTAGCTTATGGCCGAGGTAGCCCCGATGAGCTCGAAATCCACTTCAATCCTCGAGATGCTCAAGGCCATGGTGCAAGCTCAGGCCTCGGACATCCACCTGCAGGTCGGAGCTCCGCCCACCATGCGGGTCTACGGCAAACTCAAGCCTTTTAACAACAAAGTGATGAGTCAGGGGGACATCGAGACCTTCGCCAAGGCCCTGATGACCCCCGAGCAGCAGGAAGAGCTGGAGTACCGCAAGGAACTCGACTTCGCCTTCACCCTTCCGGGACTGGCCCGCTTTCGCTGCAACCTGCTGCACCAGCGCGGCAGCATGGGCATGGTGATCCGGGTGGTCTCCGAGGCCATTCCCGGCTTCGAGGCGCTGGGCCTGCCCAAAGAGGTGATGGAGAGCCTGGCCAACCAGGAGCGCGGCCTGGTGCTGGTGACCGGCCCCACCGGCTCGGGCAAGACCACCACCCTGGCCGCGATGGTCGACTACATCAACCTCCACTCGGCCAAGAACATCATCACCATTGAAGACCCCATCGAGTACCTGCACAAGCACAAGAAGAGCCTGGTCGTGCAGCGCGAGGTTGGCGTGGATACCGACTCCTTCCTCACCGGCTTGAAGTACGCCATGCGCCAGGACCCCGACGTCATCCTCATCGGAGAGATGCGCGACCGCGAGACGGTGGAGGCCGCGATCATGGCTGCCCAGACCGGGCACCTGGTCTTTTCCACCCTGCACACCCTCGACGCCACCCGCACCATCAACCGCATCATCGACTTCTTCCCCCCGCAAGACCACACCCAGATCCGCATCCTGCTGGCCGAGTCGCTGCTGGGTATCCTCTCCCAGCGCCTGGTGCCCCGCGCCGATGGAGGGGGGCGGGTGCTGGCGTTGGAGGTGCTCCTGGCGACCCCGTTGATCCGAGAGCTGATCAAGGACGAGCACAAGACCCCGCAAATCCGCGAGTTCATGTCGCAGGACAACCTGCGCGGCATGCAGACCTTCGAGCAACACCTCTCCAGGCTCTACCAGGAGGGTCTGATCAGCCTCGAGGACGCCGAGCTCACCGCCACCAGCCCTCACGAGCTCAAGCTGTTGCTCACCAAGGCAACGGGAAGAGCGTACTGAAGAGGGCCATTGGCCCTCGATGCTCAGCCAAAGGCTGAGGGTTCGTAGCGTGGGGAGCCCTTCCCCCGGCGCCGGGGGTATGGGCGTTTTGCGTAAGGTGTACGACCCGCGCCCGGCGGGTGTACGTTATACCGGATTCAAAAAGATACTCTTCAAAACCAAAACCCAGAGGCTATCTTTTTGAATCCCAGAGCACTCCCTTCGGTCGGGTTAGTTCGTCACCATTCGGTGACAAACTAACCGAATCTGGTATTAGACTGTCCCCCGGAGGATACGATGCTCGTAACCGGAATGGAAATTCTCAGCAAGGCCCGCAAAGAGGGCTATGGGGTGGGGGCTTTCAACGTCAACAACATGGAGTTCGTGCAGGCAGTGCTCGAGGCCGCCGAGGAGGCCAGGAGCCCGGTGCTGCTGGCCCTTTCCGAAGGGGCCATGAAGTACGGCGGCAAGGCCCTGGTGACCATGGCCCGCGAGCTCGGCCGCGACGCGCGGGTGCCGGTGTGCATCCACCTCGACCACGGCTCCTCCTACGAGTCCTGCCTCAAGGCCATCCAAATGGGCTTCACCAGCGTGATGATCGACAAGTCTCACGAGGACACCGAGACCAACATCCGCGAGACCAAGCGCGTGGTGGAGGCCGCCCACGCCCTGGGCGTGAGCGTGGAGGCCGAGATTGGCCGCCTGGGCGGGGTGGAGGAGCACGTGGTGGTGAGCGCCGAAGATGCCTTCCTGACCAACCCCGAGGAGGCCAAGATGTTCATGGACGCCACCGGTGCCGACTATTTGGCTGTGGCCATCGGCACCTCGCACGGGGCCTACAAAGGCAAGGGTCGTCCCTTCATCGACCATGAGCGCATCAAGGCCATCGCCGCCGCTGTTCCCAACCCGTTGGTGATGCACGGGGCCAGCAGTGTGCCCCAGGAACTCGTCGAGCGCTTCCGCGCCGCCGGGGGCGAGATCGGCGAGGCCGCCGGTATCCACCCCGAGGACATCCAGAAGGGCATCCAGGCCGGCATCGCCAAGATCAACACCGACACCGACCTGCGCCTGGGCTTCGTAGCGGTCATGCGCGAGGTGCTGGGCGGCAGCGCCAAGGAGTTCGACCCGCGCAAGATCCTGGGCCCAGCCCGCGAGGAGATGAAAAAGATCGTCAAAGCCCGTATGGAGCTCTTCGGTTCGGCGGGGAAGGCGTAGGGCCGGGCCCTGTACCCGCCCTAGCCCACCGTGCCCCGTCCTCGGTCGAGCAGGTAGAACACCCCGCCTGCCAGCAGCCCCAGCACGACCGACAAGGCCAGCGCCTCGGCGAAGGGGGTGGCTCCGGGCCGTCCCAGGCGCTCGTAGATGGCGAGGGAGAGGGTAGTCCACTCCGGACGGCGCAGGATGAGCGTGGCCCCGAACTCCCCGATCACGGCGGCCAGGGTCAGGGCTGCTCCTGAGCGCAGGGTGGGCTGGAGCAGGGGCCATTCCACGCGCCACAGACGGCGCCAGGGGCTGGCACCCAGGGTGCGGGCGGCCTCGAGTGCGCTCTTCGGCATGGCCCGCAGCGCCGGGAGCAGCGCACGGCTCAACAGCGGGTAGCTCAGCAGCGCATAGGCCGCGATCAGCAGCAGCAGCGAGCCGCTCAATTGCGGGTAAGTCAGCAGATAGCCCAGCCCCACCAACACCGGGGAGACCAGCAGGGGAAGCATCCCGGTCAGGTCGAGCCAGCGAGGCCCCAAGCGGCGCGGGTGCGGCCCTTCACCGCGCCAGACCGCGTAGGCGTAGAGAAAACCGATGGGAAGGGCCAGCAGCAGGGTCAGCCCGGCGAAGCGCAGGGTGTTCCACAAAGCCTCGCCTGCCGGGGTGAAATCGTCGCTGTTCCAGACGGTAGTGAAGGCCGAGGGGCTTTGCAGCGCCTTGAGCAGCAGGGCCAGCAAGGGGGCGTAGAGCAGGGCAAACCCCAGCCACAGGGCCAGCGCAAGCGCCCAGGCTTTGGGGCGCGGGAGGGGCCGGGGGCCTGCCTCAGGTTGCAATGACAAGGCCAGCCGGGCCTGGGCCCACAGGTACAGCAGCGTGACCCCCGCGCTCACGGTGAGCTGGGCCAGGGCCAGCGCGGTGGCCTCGGGGAAGGCCAGGCGGTAGCTGAGTAGGTTGTAAATCTCCACCTCGAGCGTCGCATAGCGCTGTCCCCCCAACACCAGCGGCAGCCCGAAGCTGCTGAAAGTGTAGAGGAAGGTCAGGCCACCCCCGGCCAGCAATCCCGGAGCCAGCAGGGGAATACCCACCCGCAGGTAGGCCCGCCAGGGCGATGCGCCCAGGGTGCGGGCGGCGGCCAGGGGGGTCTCGAGGCCGGGCAACAGCACCACCAGCAGGCGCAGCACCAGGCCCAGGTTGTAAAACACCGCAGCCCACAGCAAAATCCAGGGTGTTCCCTGCAAGTTGAGCCCCAGCAGGCCCCGGGGACCTGCCAGGGCCAGGAAGCCCAGGGCCACCACGATGGTGGGCAGTACGAAGGGTACCGTCGAGAGCGAGAGCAGGGCCTCCCGTCCTGGAAAGCGGTAGCGGAAGGCGTAGGCCAGGGGCAGGGCCAGCAGGGTGGTGAGGAGGCTCGAGGCCATCCCGTACTCCAGGCTCCACCCCAGCCGTCCCCAGTAGTATGGGTTCCGCAGGGTTTCCCCCAGACCCTCCCCCAGACCCAGCAGCAGCACCCGCGCCAGCGGATAGCCCAGCGCCAGCGCCAAGAAGAGCAGCACGGGCAGGGCCAGCAGAGGGCTCAGGCGCATGCAGCTATTTTCGTCCCTTCTTCACCGCCTCGGGCGATTGTCCCTGTAGCACCACTTTGGTCCACTCGCTCACCCAGCGCTCGCGGTTTTGGGCGATGCTCCGGGGCTCGAGGGTGGCCGGGGCTTTGGGCACCTCGGCCCACTTGAACACCTCGGGCAGCTTGGCGTCCTTGCGGGTGGGGTAGATCCACATCTCGGTGGGGATGCTCTCCTGCACGGGCCTGGAGAGCAGCCAGTCCACGAACTTACGGGCGGCAGCGGGCTGCTTGGTGCCCTTGAGGATGCCCACGAACTCCACCTGCAGGAAGGAACTGCCCGGCAGGAGCAGGTTGCCCGTGGGGGGTTCGTCGAGCTTTTTCTCCGAATAGAACAGCTCGGCGGCGGGGCTGGTCGCATAGCTCACCACCAGCGGGCGGTCGCCGCCGGACTTGGAAAAAGCGGTATAGTAGGCCTCGCTCCAGCCCTTCTCGACGCGCACCCCACCGTCGCGCAGGCTGGCCCAGAAGTCGAGGTAGCCGTCCTCGCCGAAGGTCTTGACCGTAGCCAGCAGGAAGGCCAGCCCCGGCGAGGAGGTGGCCGGGTTGGTCACTACCAGCAGCTTGGCGAACTCGGGCTTGGCCAGCTCGGCGAAGCTTTGGGGTAGGGGCTTGTCCTTGAAGTAGGCCTTGTCGTAGTTGAGCGCCACGTAACCGTAGTCCACCGGCAGGGCGCGGTAGCTCCGGTCGAGCACAAACTCAGGGCGCAGCGCCGGGAGGACGGGGGAGGCGTAAGGCTGGAGGATGTCGGCCTCGAGGGCCAGCGAGAGCTGGGAGTTGTCGAAGCCGTAGATCACGTCGGCCACAGGGGCCGCCTTGCTCAGGATGGCTTTGTTTAACATCTCCCCGGCGTCGCCTGCCTTGAGGAAGCGGAGCTTGATGCCGTTTTTCTGCTCGAACTCGGCCACCAGCTTCTTGTCGAGGTTGAAGCTCTCGTGGCTCAGGATGGTGAGCTGCTGCGCCTGGGCCAACCCCAGCAGGGTCAGCGTCGCCAGAAGAAGCTTTTTGAACATAAAAAATCCCCCTTGTCACCGGAGGGGGCCGAAGGCACGTTGGCCTTGCTCTGTTCCCGTCACGCTCCCTACGCCGGTCCTAACCGGGTCAGGTTCCAAGGGTATCTCTCAGCCTGGCTCTGAGCCAAGCACCCCCGATGACCCCATGAATATACACCCCGCCTCCGGTCCCCGGCGAGGGGGCTTCTACAATTGGCTTCCCACCGTCCGCGCCGCGCGCACCCAGAAGCGGGGAAAGCGCTCTTGAAGCTCTCGGGCAAAGAAAAGGGCCTCGTCGGCATCGTGGGCCAGGCCAAAGACGCTCGAGCCCGAGCCCGACATCAGCACCCCGCGCAGCCCTACGGACTTCAGGTGGAGCTTGAGCTCGGCGATGGCGGGCTCGAGGCGGAAGACGGGAGCCTCAAGGCTGTTCCAGTAGGGCGGATCGCGGCCCAAGCGGAGGGCCTCGAGGATGCCGCCGATGTTGAGCTCGCTCCCCCACTCCTCGGGCCGGAGGGCCCCGTAGGCCGCCGCCGCCGAAACCGCGATGCCCGGATTGACCAGCACCAAGTGGGCCTCCACGACCTCCACCGGCCGTAGGCGCTCCCCCGCGCCCCGCCCTTCGGCCATGCCGCCCAGCAGGAAGAAGGGCACGTCGGCCCCCAGCTTCCGGGCGATGCTGGGAAGGTCGAGGGGGGCAGGGTAGAGCCTGGAGAGGGCCAGCAACACCGTCGCCGCGTCGGAGGAGCCCCCGCCCAGCCCGGCGGCCAGCGGGAGCTTTTTCTCCAGCCGCACCCACACCCCACCGGGCCACCCGGCGGCCTCGAGGTAGGCCTGCGCCGCCCGATAGGCCAGGTTGTCCGCTCCGGTGGGGAGGTCGGCACCGATGACCTCGAGCCCGATCCCTCTCGGGCGTGCCTCGACGCTGAGCCGGTCTCCCAGGTCCAGCGCGGCGAAGAGGGTGTGCAACTCGTGATAGCCACTCTCGAGCCTCCCCACGACGGAAAGGCCCAGGTTGACCTTAGCAGGCGCTAGCAGTTCCACGTGCGGGCCAGCCCTGCGGCGAGCTCGAGGTCTTCGGGGTAGGTCAGCTTGAACATCCGGCGGTCGCCCTCGACCAGCGCCACCGGATGGCCCAGGGCCAGCACGGCCTGTGCGTCGTCACTGTAATCTTGCCCCAGGCGAATGGCCTCGCGGTGGGCCTCGAGCAGCAACTCGCGTCGAAAGCCCTGCGGGGTCTGCACCAGCCGGTAGCGCTCGCGCGGGATCACCGCGCCGTAGGAGCTGGAGCGTTCCTCCACCAAGGTGTCGGGTACCGGGATCGCCAACGTAGCGGCCCCCGTTTGGCCCACCGCCTTCAGCAGCCGCTCGACGGCCTCCCGCACCACGAAGGGCCGGGCCACGTCGTGCACCAGCACCACGTCGCCTGTGGCTTCGCGCAGCATGTTCCACACGCTTTGTTGGCGGGTTGGGCCTCCAGCCACGAAGCGCACGCCGGAGCGCGGGGGCTGGGGGTGGCCGGGGGGTAGGGCTACCAGGATTTCCTCGGCCCAGGCGAAGGCCGAGAGCGCGTGCTCGAGCAAGGTCTTGCCTCCGACCTCGAGGAAAGCCTTGGGGCCGCGCCCCAGGCGTTCGCCCGAACCGGCGGCGGGAAGGAGTACCGAGAGCGACATCAGCCCAAAGGCTACCAGAAAAAGCTAGACATTCTCATAGAGGCTTTGTGTTAGGCTCTTGGGCGTGACGTTTTGGGAAGCCATCCTGCTGGGCGTGCTCGAGGGCCTCACCGAATTCCTGCCCATCTCCTCCACCGGTCACCTCACCCTGGCCGCGCACCTGCTGGGCATCCCCATCGAGAGCGACAACTTCGCCAAAAGTTTTTTGATCGTGATCCAGCTCGGGGCCATCCTGGCGGTGTTGGCGCTCTACCTTCCGCGCTTCCTGCGCGACCTCGAGGTCTGGAAGCGCATCGCCTTTGCCTTCGTCCCCACGGGGGTCATCGGCTTCGGCTTGTATCACTTCATCAAGGAGCGCGTCCTGGGCAACGACCTGGTCGTGGTGTGTGCCCTGATCGGGGTGGGGGTGGCTTTGCTCTTCGTCGACCGCTGGCTCCAGGGCCACAAGAAGTACGACGACATCAACCAGATGCCCCTGGCCCAGGCCGCCCTCATCGGCGTGTTCCAGGGTCTCGCCGCCCTCTTCCCCGGCACCTCGCGCAGTGGAGCCACCATCGTAGGTGGAATGCTCAGCGGCCTCTCGCGCCGGGCTGCCGCCGAGTTCTCCTTCATCCTGGCCGTGCCCACCATGCTCGCCGCCTCCGGCTACGACCTGCTGCAAAGCGCCAGCACCTTCCCCAGGGAGGGCTTTGGAGTCATGGCCATCGGCTTCTTAGCGGCCTTCATCACCGCCCTGCTTACCGTGCGCTGGCTGCTGGGCTTCGTCAGCCGCAACACCTTCGTGCCCTTTGCCATCTACCGCATCGCGCTGGGGCTGGTCTACGCGGCGTTTTTTCTGCGATGAGGTCGATAGCTGATAGCCCATAGCCGAACGCCGAATGTAGGGACTTTTATTCCTCGACCACTTCGGGCTCCTTCCAGCGCACAGCCCTGGGGTATTCCAGGCCCAGCAAGTCCAGCACGCGCTGGGTCATGAAAGCCAGCAGGTCCTCGATGGACCGGGGCCTGGTGTAGAAACCGGGGGCCGCGGGCAGGATGGTGGCTCCGGCCTGGGCGGCCTTGAGCAGGGCCTCGAGCGTCGGTATGGGCAGCGGAGCCTCGCGCGGCACTAAGATCAGTGGACGGCGTTCCTTGAGGTGGACGTAAGCGGCGCGGGTGAGCAGGTTATCGGCGATGCCATAGGCGATCTTGGAAAGCGAAGTGGCGCTGCAGGGCACGACCACCATGCCCAGGGTGCGGAAGGAGCCCGAGGCGATGGAAGCCCCGATATCCTGCGAGCGGTGCACCACGTCGGCCAGCAGTTCCACCTCCTCGGGGTTCTTGCCTATCTCCTCGATCAGCACCCGCTTGGCTCCTTGGGTCATGACCAGGTGAACCTCGAGGCCCTCGATGCGTCGCAGGGTCTGGAGCAGGTCTATGCCATACGCCATCCCCGAGGCCCCGGAGAGCCCCACCACCACCCGCCTGGGCGTCTTGCTCACGCCCCGACTCTATCAGAAGCGCGCGGCAAGGGGTAGCGCCGAATGCCGGAGAAGGCGAAACGCTCTTTACTGCTTCAGCCGGAAGAGACCCAGCCCCTGCACCTCCAGCCGCCCCGAAACTTCCTGGCCCGTGAGCAGGTCGGTGGCTTCGGGCACTTCGAGCACGGTGGGCTCGAGCGCTACGTACACCCGCACCTCCTCGCCCGCGTAGAGGCGCCGGAAGGAGAGCAGCGTGTCGCTGACCGCGAGCGGCTGCAGCCCACCACGCCGGAGGGCAGGGACCGCTTTGCGTAAGGCGATGAGCTGCTTGACCCAGCTGCGCACCTCCCGGTTCCACCTGCGCTCGTCCCAGGGAAAGGTGCCCCGGCACATGGGGTCGCCCACGAAGTCGTCGTAGTCGTTGGCTTGCTCGAGGCCGATCTCGTCGCCGTAGTAGATGCCCGGAGCGCCGGGGAAGCTCAGCAACAGCCCCAGGGCCAGTTTGAACTTCTCCACGTTTCCCCGCAGCCGCCACAGGGGCCGGGGGATATCGTGCGAGCCCAGTAGGGTGTACATGCACTGGCGCACTTGCAGCGGCAGCGCAGTGTAGTGCTCCCACAAAGTTGCCCACGTCTCCTGGGTGCTTAGCTCCACTGGCCAACCGTAGACGTTGCGCCCGCTGAGCCACTCCATGACGGGGTTGGCGAAACCGGCGTAGTGCATGGAGCCGTCGAGGGTATGTTGGCGCAGCCGCTCGGTGGCGTCGAAGAACAGCTCGCCGAAGACGAAGGCCTCGGGGTTCTCCTCGCGGGAGTTGCGGTGGATCAGCCGCAGCAGCTCGGCGTTGCCCCGGTCGGTGCCGCCCTCGCCGATCTGGTGAGCCACGTCCAGCCGCCAGCCATCGGCGCCCTTGCGGATCCAGTGCCGCACTGGGGCGTGATAGCCGTCCAGCCAGCGTCCGACGGTGAGGGGGTTGGCGTAGTCGAGCTTGGGCAGGGTCTTGACCCCGAAGAAAGCGGCATAGCTCCCGTCGGCGTGGAAGGTGAACTGGCCCGCTTCAGGGCTGTCGGGGTCTTTGAGGGCCTTCTGAAAATCGGGGTGAGCGCTGCCGATGTGATTGAACACCCCGTCCAGGACGATTTTCATGCCCCGCGCGTGCAACTCGGCAACCAGGCGCTCGAAAGCCTGGTTACCTCCTAAGCGCGGGTCGGCGTTGAGGTAATCGAACGCGTCGTAGCGGTGCGAGGAAGGGGAGGGGAAGATGGGGGTGAGGTAGAGGGCTTCGACGCCCAAATCCTGTAGGTAGCCCAGCTCCTGGCGGATACCCTCGAGGTCGCCCCCGTAGTGCTGGTGGGCCCCATGCTTAGGATTAACCGGCTCGTCCCAGCCCTTCTTGACGATGGGCCGCCCCTCGTAGACCCATTGCGCCGCCTTGGCCTCGTTGGAGGGGTCGCCATTTTTGAAGCGATCGGGGAAGATCTGGTAAAACACCGCCCCCACCGCCCACTCCGGTACGCTGGGGGCCGAGAGCAGGTGGAAGAAGCGGTCGTAGCGGGGCATCGCCCCGTACAAGCCGCCGCTGGTGACGTAGCGCTTCTCGCGGGTGAGGTAGAAGCAGTAGCGCAGCGGCGAGCTGTACATGGGTACGGTGATCTCGAGCCCCCCCTGCACCGCCTTCAGCGGCCTGCGCTCGATCTCGCCGTAGCGCTCGAGGATCAGATAACCCTCCTTGGCGAGGGTGCGCAGCCGCAGGGTCACTGCTTCCCCCAACTCTGGGGTGAGCGGATCGACGCAAAAGGGTTCCCAGTCGTGATAGTGCATTTGTACCTCGCGTTTTGTCGCGTATCGCCCTACTCCTTCACACTCCCCGCCGTATATCCCGACACAAAGTAGCGCTGGAATCCGTAGAAGGTGAGCAGGATGGGGATGCTGCCCAGCACCGCGGCGGCGGCAAAGAGGCCCCACTTGGTCTGGAACTGACCCGTCGTGAAGTTGCGCAGCCCCATGCCCACCGTCCAGCTATCCGAGCCGGTGAGCAGCAGGTTGGCCAGGATGAACTCGGAGTAGGTGCCCACGAACTGCAAGAGGAAGATGAAGACGAACATCGGTGCCGAAAGGGGCACGAGCACCTTGGTGAAGGCCTGCCACTTGGTGGCCCCGTCGATGAGGGCGGCCTCCTCGAGGCTCTTGGAGATGGACTCGAGGAAGCCCTTGTACACCCAGGTTCCGAAGCTCACGATGCCTCCGGAGTAGGCCAGCACCAGCCCCGCGAAGTTGAGGATAGGGTAGCGCGGGTCCAGAAGGTCCAGGTTCGACATCAGGGTGTAGATGGCGATGAGGCCCAGGAAGCCGGGGAACATCTGCACGAAGATGAACACCAGCAGCATGGGGTAGCGTCCGGGGAAGTTGAAGCGGGCGAAGGCGTAGCCTGCCGTGGCGGTGAGCAGCACCGCCAGCAGCCCGGTGAGCCCCGAGACGAAGAGGGTGTTGCGGATCCAAAGCAAGAACTTGGCCTCGGTGTTGGGACTGGTGAACTGTGCGGGCGAGAGGAAGACGACGAGGGTGAAGAAGGTCAGGGCGAAGGCGACGAGCAGCCGGCTTTGCCTCGAGGCCAGCGGGCTCTCTTCCCGCGTGTCCCCCACCAAGCGGCGGTAGGCAGCGATCCCCAGAGCTCCCAGCAGCGCTGCCGCTGAGAGCAGCACCAGCCCCCATTGGTAGCCGTAGACCACCACCCCATCGAAGAGCCTGGCATAGTTGTCGAAGCTGGCTTTGGCGAAGTCGGGGATGACCCTGGCCCGGATGAGCAGGTTGTCGCTTTGCGGGGGGCTAAAGCGGTAGAGGCTGTTGGTGGGGTCGAAGGAGGCCGCTACGATCTGGAGGATGGGGTAGTAGGCGAAGAGCAGCATCAGCCACATGAACAGGTGAACCAGCCCCTGCCCGAAGAGTGGCCAGGGGCTTTTCTTACGGCCTGAGCGCCGGTTGGCGAAAGCCGTGACCGCCAGGCTGTAGAGCAGGATCAGCGCCACCGCCACCAGCAGACCCCCTAGCGCATAGATCCAGCCGTTCTCCACGCGCACGAAGCCGAAGGGGGTGTTGGGCTGGATGCGCTCCAAAAGCCCCAATCCCCCCGGCACCCCCGGCAAGTTCAGACCCAAGACATAGCCGAACACCACCCACGCCGCAATACCCGCCGTGACCAGCCAGACCAGCACATTGCCGATCATCAGCGCACCTCCCGCAACGCCCCGGTGACCCGGAAGTTGACCAAGCTGATGGCCACGGTGATGAAGAAGATGATCACCGAGATGGCCCCGCCCAGCCCGTAAGCTTGCCCGCCGTCGGCCTGAAAGGCGGTCTTATAGGCCCAGGTGATGAGGATGTCTCCGGCCTGCGCCGTGGAGGGGCGGCCTTCGACGCCCGGCTGGGCTCCCATGAGGTAGATCAGGCCGAAGTTGTTGAAGTTGTAGGCGAAGGAGCCCAGCAAGAGCGGGATGAAGGGCTGGCGCAGCAGGGGCAGGGTGATGCCGGTGAGCGTCTGCCAGCCTGTGGCTCCGTCGATCCTCGCCGCTTCGTACACGTCCTCGGGGATGGTCGAGAGCGCGCCCAGCGTGGCGGTCATCCAGTAGGGAAAGCCCAGCCACAAGCTGATGAGCAGGGCCGATACCTTGAACCACTCGGGGTCGGTGAGCCAGGGGATGGGGTACGAGCCCAGCAGGCCCAGGAGGCGGTTGATGGGGCCAAACTGTACGTTGAGCATGGCCGAGAAAACCTGCACGCTGATCACCACGGGCATGGCCCAGGAGACGATGAGCGCCGTGCGGTAGAAGCCTCGCAGCCTGAGGTTCTTGTTGTTGAGCATCAGGCCGATTACCAAACCCAGCAGCGCGCTGATGAACACGGTGGACGAGGCGAACACCACGTTCCAGATGAACACCGGCAGCAAGATGGTGCCAGCCTGACTGAAGATGCGCACGTAGTTTTCGAAGCCGATGAAGGAATAATTGTTGACCCGGTAGGCCAGCGTGGGTGTGAAGCCGGGGGCTCGAGCCAGCTCGACGATGGCCCCGTCGGCCTCGAGCACGCCGACCCGGACCCGCTGGGTGTCGCTGGTGAGCTCGAGCTGCACCCCCGCACACCTAGGCTCGTCACAGCGAAGCGCATCCGCCGCCGGCTGGGCCAGCACCAGTCTTCTTCCTTCGATCCGGACAACCTGGGTTTCGGTCGAGCGGTCGGCCTTGCCGTTGTTGCGAATGCCGTTGTAGTTGGTGAAACCGAAATAAACCGTCAGGATGATGGGATAAAAAGTGAACGCCAACAGAAAGCTGATGGCGGGCAGCAGGTAATACCAGTCGGTGATGAAGGGAAAGCGCCGGGCGATGAGGATGAGCAGGGGGATGAAGACGACGGCGCTGAAGATCAGCACCAGATAACCGGGATAGGGGTTCTCGATGGACCTGGGGAAAGCAGCCTGCAAGCCCCAGAAGACCAGCAGCCCGGCAAGGAAGGAGCCCCCCAGCGCCCCTGCCAAAAGCCCGATGGACAGGAGAAAACCGCGCGCACCCTGCGGAGATCGGTACATGCATCCCTCCTAAAAACAGCCCTCCGCCCAGATCGTACTGCCCAGCGAAGGGCCCTGCTTCTGAAAAAAAGCCCCCGCCGAGGCGGGGCGGGGGCCGGCTAGAAGCTACTTCGAGCCAATTCCCTTGCGGATTTCGGCCACCATGTCCTCTATGATCTTGGTTACGTTGGTATCGGGCTTCTGGATGGCCTGGCTGATGGCGTTGCCCCACGGGCCCCACACCTTGCCCATCTCGGGGATGTTGGGCATGGGCGTGCCGCTGGCGATGACGGGCGAGAAGCCGGCCACTACGGGATCGTTCTTCAGCTTGGCCACCGCGGCCTTGGAGACGGGGATGCGCCCACCGGCTTGGTTGAAGGCGATCTGGCTGTTCTCGCTCACCAACAGCTTGGCGAAGTTGGCGGCAGCGGTCTTGTTTCGTGAGTAGGCGTTCATGGCCACGCCCTGCACGCCCACGAAGGGCTTCCAGGCCGAGCCGCCGGGGGGAGCGGGGAAGGAGGCGATGCCGAAGTCGATTTTGGCCTTCTTGTAATCACCGATGGCCCAGGGGCCGTTGATGATCATCGCCAGCGAGCCATCCTTGAAGGCCCCGTCGGCCACGCCGTAGTCCACACCCTCGGGAACCAGCTTGTACTTGTAGCGCAGGTCCTTGATGAAGTTCAGGGCCTTCTGCCCGGCTTCGCCGCCCAGGCGCAGGTCGCCCACGTTGAGGCTGCCCCCCCTCTTGGCGAACACGCTGGCGCCGTAGGCGGTGAAGAAGCCGTAGTTGAAGTAGGGGTCGCCGATGTTGTAGAGGAAGCCAAAGGTATTGCCCTTGGTGTTTTCCTGGGCGAGCTTGAGGAACTCGTCCCAGGTTTTGGGAGCGCTCTTGACGAACTTCTTGTTGTAGATCAGCGCCACCGACTCGGCGAACATGGGCAGCGCGAAGAGCTGGTTGCGGTAGGTCAGGGCCTCCACCGCTACGTCATCGAGGCCCTTTACGTAGCTGGCGGTGGCGTACTTGCCCATGGGCTCGAGCACGCCCGCCGCCGCCATGGCCCCCACCCAGTCGTGGGGGATGCTCACGATCAGGTCGGCAGCCTGGCCCTGAGGAGCGCCCAGGATGAACTTGTTTTGGATATCCCCGAAGGGCACCTCGACCACTTCGACCTTGGTGCCGCTGGATTTTTCAAAGCTCGCAGCCGTCTTCTTCAACCACTCTAGCTCGGGGCCGCTGTAGTGCGTCCACACCGTTAGTTTCCCCTGAGCCATTGCCAGGCCCATGACGACGCCCAGCACGACAAGCCAGCTTTTCCTCATACTTCCTCCTAGCTCAGACGCGAACATGGGAACGCTTCCACGGCGTTTCCAAAATTTCCTTCAGCGCGTCACCGCAAATCTTACACGCCCTACCACGAGGCGTAAAGGGGTACAAAAGCCCCACCTCGAGCCGATTCGTAGGCCATTTTGTTCACTCTTCAAACAAAGGGCATCGACGGCGATTGTCGGCCCCGCTGCTATTTGCGCGGCGGCTGCGCCGGGCGCAGCTCGAGCTGCCCCGGCATCACCCGCGGATTGCTCTTGAGCACGTACAGAACGGCCTGAGCCACGTCCTCGGGCTGGATTTTCCAGGCGGCATCGGCGCTGTTGCCACCGAAGGCGGTGTTGACCGAGCCCGGCAGCACGGTGCTCACGCGGATACCCAGGTAGCGCAAATCCTGCATGATGGCCTCGGAAAAGCCGATGAGGCCGAACTTGCTCGCGTTGTAGGCGCTACCACCCGCGAAGGCGTTCTTCCCGGCCAGCGAGCCGATGTTGACGATGTGACCACCACCGCGGCGCTGCATGGCGGGCACGGCGGCCTTGGTCGCCAGGAAGGGGCCGGTGAGATTGGTTTCGAGTACCACCCGCCAATCCTCGATATTCATTTCCTGCACGGGCTTGAAGACCCCGATCCCGGCGTTGTTGATCAGGTAGTCCAGCCCGCCGAAGCGTTCCTCGAGCCGGGCTACGGCCCGCTCGAGGTCGGCGAACTGGGTCACGTCTCCCGGCAAAGCTAAGGCCCCCTCGCCCAGCTCGACGGCCAGAGCCTCGAGCTGGGCCCGGTTGCGCGCCAGCAGCCCTACCCTCACCCCTTCGCTCACGAGCTGTCGGGCGATTTCCCTGCCAATGCCTTTGGAAGCCCCGGTGACGAGCGCGACTTTTTCGTTCATACGCCAATTTTAAGCTTGTGGGCCCGGCCTATCGGGTCAGCCCGCGCAAGCCCCTAGCTTTAGCTATGGGGTAGTTGATACCGGATTCAAAAAGATAATCACCCAAACCAAAGACCTTCAGAGGCTATCTTTTTGAATCCTAGAGCACTCCCTTCGGTCGGGTCAGTTCGTTCCCATTCGGGAACGAACTGACCGAATCTGGTATGACTACTTGCGGATTGCGTATCCTGCCCCCTCGATGGCCGCGATCACGCGCTGCATGTAGGCGTCGGTTTCGGCGTCGGTGAGGGTGCGTTCCGGGTGACGGAAGCTGAGGTGGAAGGCCATGCTCTTGTGGCCGGGCTCGAGTGGGCTTCCCCGGTAGACGTCGAAGATCTGCAGGCTCTCGAGCCTTTCGCCTGCATTGGCCCGGATGATGCGCTCGAGCTCGCTGTAGGGCACGGCCTCGGGCACCACCACCGCCAGGTCGCGCAGGGAAGCCGGGTACTTGGCGACGTCCTTGAAGGCCGTCTTGGCCTTGGGGAGGGGCAGTTCGAGCTCGACCACGTACGCCGTAGGCAGCTCGGCCTGCGCGGCGATGGCAGGGTGCAACTGCCCGATGGAACCCACCTTCCGCCCGTTCCAGTACACCGCGCCCGAGACGCCCGGGTGCAGGTGGGCGAAGCCCTCCTTCTCGACGCGCAGCGTGGCCCCCAGGTGCGCGGCGGCGCTTTCCAGGAGCCCCTTGAGTGCGTAGAAGCCGCCCGCGAGCCCTGGCTGCCACAAGCCCGGTACCGCCTCGCCCGAGAGCAGCATCCCTAGCCGGGTGGTCTCGGTCTGGTTGAACACGTTGCCGATCTCGAAGAGCAGGAAGGGGCCTTCCTCGCCCTGAGCGAGGTTGAGCTTGAGGTTGTGCAGCAGGCCCGGATAGATGGCGGTGCGCAGGTGGGTGCGGTCTGAAGCCTGGGGGTTGGCCAGGGCCACGGTGGGCGCGGGAGCTTGGTACTTCGCCAGCTCTTCGGGGCTGCTCCAGGAGTAGTTCACCACTTCCTGGAAACCCAGGCCCACCAGCACGCGCTTGAGCTGTTCCTTGGCCTCATAAGGCTCGTCCACGCCCAGGTTGTCGGGAGCCGGGAAGAAGGAGGGGAGGGTGAGGGGAATCTTGTCGTAGCCGATGATCCGGGCCACCTCCTCGACCAAATCCTCCTCGATGTCGATGTCCATGCGGTAGCTGGGAGGTGTGACCTGGTAGGGTTCCGCGTCGCCTGCTACCTGGAAGCCCAGGCGCTCGAGGGCATCGAGCTGCTCGTCCTCTGCGAAGCTCGAGCCGATCAGCCGGTTGGCCTGGCTGGGACGGAATGCGATGGGCCTAGGGGGCTGGGTGTGGTTGAGGTCGATGCGCTCCTCGGCGACCTCAACCCCCTCGCCCTGCCACTGCTGCAGCAGCTCCATGAAGCGCAGGGCGGCCCGCACCTGACCATCCTTGTCCACCCCGCGCTCGAAGCGGTAACTGGCCTCGGTCTTGAGCCCCTGGCGCTTGGAAGTGCGCCGGATGGAGATGGGGTCGAAGCGGGCTACCTCGAGCGCTACCTCGGTGGTGTCCTCGCGCACCTCAGCGTGGGAGCCACCCATCACGCCCGCGATGCCCTCGGGGATGTTCTGCCCCCCCTGCTCGACGGTGATGAGCAGGTCGCGCTCGTCGAGTTCACGTTCTATCCCGTCGAGCGTGACCAGCTTTTCGCCCCTCTTGGCCCGCCGCACCCGGATGCCTTCGCCGATGAAGCGGGCGTCGTAGGCGTGGATGGGGTTGCCCAGCTCGAGCATGGTGTAGTTGGTCGCGTCCACCACCAGGCTGATGGGGCGCATCCCGGCGGCATACAGGCGGCGCTGGGCGACGAGGGGTGAGGGGGTGTTCCTGATCCCCCTGGCGTAGGAGAGCGTGAAGCGCTCGCAGCCCTGGGGGTCCTCGATCCAGACCTGGAAGGGGAGGGGGATCTTGCTGGTGCGGGGCTTGGGGTCAGGGTGGAGGAGAGTCATACCCAGCGCGGCCAGGTCGCGAGCAGTGCCATAGACCGAGAGTACGTCGGCGCGATTGGGGGTGATCTCGATCTCGATCACCTGGTCGTCGGGCCAGGCCTCGGCCAGCGGGGTGCCGGGCGGCAGCGCGTCGGCGGGGAACTCCATCAGCCCGCCGGCGTACTCGCCCACCGCCAACTCCTTGGCCGAGAGGGCCATGCCGTAAGACTCCAGGCCCTGGATCTTCCTCACCGCAATCTCGAGGCCCCCTGGCAGGACCGCTCCCGGCAGGGCCAGCGCCACCCCCATTCCCGCCCTGACGTTGGGCGCACCCGAGATCACCTGCACTTCCCGTCCCACGTCGAGGATGAGCTTCTTCACCTCCGCGCCGGGAATCTCCTCGACCGAGAGTACCCTGGCGAACACCACCATGCGGTGAGGAGCGCTTAGGCGCTCGATGGCTTCGGTTTCGTGCCCCAGCCCGGCGAGCAATTCCTCGAGCCGCTCGGGTCTGGGTGCGTCGGGCAAGAACTCTTTGAGCCAGCTATAGACGATTCGCATGAACACCTCGCGGATGGCCGGCGGCTGATAGCTGATGGTGGAAGAGCGCTACCGGCTACCGGGCTATTTGGCTATCAGCCATTCTTGAACTGCCGCAGGAAGGAGAGCCGGTTTTGCTGATAGAAGTAGCGGATATCTGGGATGCCGTAGCGCAGCAGGGCCAGCCGCTCGATGCCGAAGCCGAAGGCCCAGCCCCTCATGCCCTCGTAGGCGCGGGGCAGCCCCATCTTCTGGCGGTAGTCGTCCACGGCCTTGAAGACGTTGGGATGCACCATACCGGCCCCGCCGAGCTCGAGCCACTTCTCACGCTCGGCCCACCACATGGCGAACTGGGCCCCCGGTTCGACGAAGGGGAAAAAGGTGGGCTGGAAGCGAACTTTGGCCTCGGGGCCGAAGAGCCCTTTGGCCAACTCGGTGATGGCTCCCTTGAGGTCGGCCATGGTGATGGTGGGCCCCACCACCAGGCCCTCGAGCTGGAAGAACATGGCCTCGTGCGAGGCGTCGGTTTGCTCGTAGCGGAACACCCGGCCCGGCACCACGATCTTGAAGGGCGGGGTGTGCTGGATCATGTAGCGCACCTGCATGGGCGAGGTGTGGGTGCGCAGCAGAGCGCCGCCGAGGTTGCCCACGTCCTCGCCGAAGGGCCCGCGGATGGTGAAGTGCTCGGGCTTGTGCAGCCAGAAGGTGTCCTGCATGTCGCGCGCAGGGTGCCACTCGGGCATGTTGACCCCGTCGAAGTTGAAGAACTCACTCTCGACTTCGGGGCCCTCGACCACGCTGTGGCCCATCCGGCGGAAGATGCCGAGGAGTTCCTGCAGGATCTGGCTGGTAAGGTGCAGCCCGCCGGTGGGGAAAGCATAGCCGGGCAGGGAGACGTCGAGGGCTTCTTTGTCGAGCTGCTCCTGCAAGGCTTTCTCGCGCAACATGGCTTCACGGGCCTCTATGGCAGCCTCCAGCCTCCCCTTGGCCTCGTTGAGTTGCCGCCCCCGCTCCCTGCGCTCTTCGGGTGCGAGGCTACCCAGCGTCTTCATCTGCTGGGTCAGCAGGCCGTTCTTGCCCAGGTACTGCACCTTGAGGCTTTGCAGGGCCTCGAGGCTACCGGCGGCTTCGATCTGTCTGAGGGCCGAGTCTACGTCCATCATTCCTCCATCCAAAACTCCGTGGGCACCTTAACGACGACGGGCGGCACGAGGCCGCCCGCGAGAGTGAAAGCACCACTCCCGCGGGCTACCTAAAAAACCACCTCCAGGCCCACATGTTGCCTATGAGCTTAACCCGAGCCGCCCGCTTTCTCAAGAGGTGGTCAGATGTCACAGGGCATGGGCTGAGCAGTGGGTAGGCTTAGCTTGTTCTGGGTGCACCGGGACGGGGGCTAAAACTTTACGAGCTGTGCGCTCTTGCGTCGTCGCCTTTGCGTCTTGCGGATACTCGTGCTGACCGATCTCGAGCCTATGAGGGTGAAGTGGAGCGAACCACTTCGCCCTCGCCCTCTTTTACCATAAAGGCTGCTCTAGAGCGGTTCTACGAATACCGCCGACAGCAAGAGGCCGCTGTAGGCGGCCGCGTAAGTCCAGGGCTACGTTCCGCTCAACGCACCGGCGACCAGTTGACCTCGCGCACGTTGCTTACCTGGCGCAAGCGCTCGTCGAGGGTGGCTTGCTCGCCCGCGTTGACCTCGATGCGGGTCTTGATGCTGAAGACCTTGCTCAAAGGGCTCACCGGGTTGGAATTGACCCCCATGGCGCTCTTGCCCATCGAGGCGATGGCGTCCATGATGTCGCGCAGTAGCCCGGCCCGGTCGTCGGCGAGCACCTCGAGCTGCATCACCCGGCCCAATCCCTCCCAATATGCCGGAACGATGCGGCCCGCCTCGCCTTCCATCAGGCGGCGCAGGTTGGGGCAGTCGGCCTTATGGATGCTCACACCCCGGCCCCTGGTCACGTAGCCCAGGATGGGGTCGCCCTTATTGGGCATGCAGCAACTCGCTAGCTTCAAGGGCGCTACCAGGCCGTTTTCCAGCCGGATCCCGAGCTGGTTGGGGGTTGGCTTGGGCCTGGTGATTTCCACCATCTGGGGCTTGGGCAACAGGATGCGGGCCACCTGTGGCACCGTGATGCGGTTTGTGGCCAGCGCCAGGTAGAGGTCATCGGGAGAGGAGGAGCGCACGAGCTTGCGGGCGGCCTCCTCGAGCTGGCTCTCCAGCGGCCTGGGGATGCCCCGGCGCTTGAAGTACTTCTCCAGCATCCTCGCCCCCTTCTCCAGCAACTCCTGGCGCTCCGAGGCGCGGAAGTAAGCCCGGAGCTTGCTCTTGGCGCTGCGGGTCTTGGCGTATTCGATCCAGTCCTTGGAGGGGTGGGCGGTCTTGGCGGTGAGGATCTCGACGATGTCGCCGTTTTGCAGCTCATGGCTCAGCGGCACGATCCGCCCGTTGACCTTGGCCCCCACCATGTGGTGGCCCACCTCGGTGTGGATGTGGTAGGCGAAGTCCACCGGCCCCGAGCCCGAGGGCAGGTTGATGACCTTGCCCTTAGGCGTAAACACGAAGACCCGCCCGCCCAGCAAGTCGCGGGTGACCACCTCCACGAACTCGCGCGAACTGGAGAACTCCTGCTGCCACTCCTGAATGGAGTGCGGCCAGCTCACCCGGCGCCTGACCTCCTCGGGATCGGTGAGGCCCTCTTTGTAAAGCCAGTGGGCGGCGATGCCGAACTCGGCCACGCGGTGCATCTCGCGGGTGCGGATCTGCACCTCCAGCGGCAGGCCGTTGACCGCGATCACCGTGGTGTGCAGCGACTGGTAGCCGTTGGGCTTGGGCACGGCGATGTAGTCCTTGACCCGGCCCGGAATGGGCTGCCACAGCGCGTGCACCAGGCCTAGCACGTGGTAGCAGACCTGTTTCTCGCGCATGGCCTTTTCTTCAGGGTCTTCGGTGGGGCGAGGCTCGAGGATGACCCGCAAGGCCAGGAGGTCGTAGATTTGGGCCAGCTCCTTGCCCTCACGCTCCATCTTCTTCCAGATGCTGTAGAGGTGCTTGGTGCGCCCGGTGACCTCGTAGCCTTTGATCAGGCTGCGCAAAATGGAATCGCGCTGCAAGACCGCCTGTAGGCTCTCCCTGGCCTTCTCTACCGCGCTCTCGCGCTCGTCGCGGTGGCTCTTGAGCCTCTCGGTGAGCTGGGTATAGGCCTCGGGGTTGAGGTAGCGAAAGGAGAGGTCCTCGAGTTCCCATTTGAGCTGCCCGATGCCCAAGCGATGGGCCAGCGGCGCGTAGATCTCCAGGGTCTCGCGGGCGATGCGGGCCTGCTTGTCGGGGGGCATGAACTCGAGGGTGCGCATGTTGTGCAGCCGGTCGGCCAGCTTGACGATGATGATGCGCACGTCCTCGGCCATGGCGATGAACATCTGGCGCAGGTCCTCGGCGTGCTTTTCCTCGGCGTGCTTATCTTCGCTGGCGGCGTGGGCTAGCTTGTAGAGCTTGGAGACTTTGGTCTCCCCCTCCACGATCCTGCGCACCGCCGGGCCAAAGCGCGCTTCGATCTGCTCGGGGCGGGCTTCGGTGTCCTCGACCGTATCGTGCAGCAACCCGGCCATCAGGGTGTCGGCATCGAGCTTGAGCTCGGCTAGGATTTCTGCCACCGCCACCGGATGGATGATGAAAGGCTCGCCGCTCCTGCGCCGCTGCTCCTTGTGTGCTTCAAAGGCAAAATCCAGCGCCTCCCGCACTTTGGCCTTGGAGACCTCGGGTAGGTAGCGGATTTTGGGCTCGAGCTGGCCCCAAAGTTGGACTGGACTGACTTCTACCGCCTGCGACACTTTCTCCAGTGTAGCATTAGGCCCTGAAAAGATGGTTCAGTACGTGACAGCCCCGGCAATTCGTGGGTTTTGCTGAACCGCTCTTACAGCCGTGCCAATTCCGCCCGGTGGCGTTCGACCTGCGTGAGCAGGCGCGAGAGCAGCGGCTTCTCAGCCAGGATGAACAGGCCTTTCTCGCCCAAGGGGACCATGATCACGACGCTCTGGGACAGCGAGATCACCGCCAGGCGGGTGGTAGCTCCGGCCAGCTCTCCTGCCAGCGAGCTCAGGTCGCTGAAGGTCGTTCGCACGCTCTGGAGGGTCGTGGGGAGCTTGCCCATCAGCAGGCCATTCTCACCCACCAAGGCCACGGCTTCGACTCCCCTGAGCCTGAACGGGGCCAGGGCATCGCCCGGCTCTTCGGCCCCGGCCTCCTCGGCAGGCTCGACCTCGGGGACCGGGTTGGAGGCCGGGGTGCTGGCGGGAGGGCTGGGGGCAGCCTGTGGCTGGGCGTCGAAGATCCCCAGCAGGGCATCGAGCTCGCCGCCCTTGAGGTCTTGCATCAGCGCCATGGCGGCCTTGTGCTCTTCTTCAAGCTGCTTGACCAGGGGCATGGCTTCGGCGATGGCCTGGCGCACCTCGAGGATGCCCGAAGGCCCCACCCGGGCCAGGCGTTCGACCGCCGAGGTGAGGAATTCGATCATCGGCTTGAGCCGGATCACCGTCTCTCCCCCCATCGCCCGGTGGGCGTTGAAGCGCTCGAGTAGATCCGCCAGGCTCACCGCCACTTCGGCGCGCAGGTTGTCCTGTAGCTGCACCAGCCGGGCCAGTTCGGCCTTGATGGGGGCAGTGTCGGGGATCTCGCCCAGCGCCAGGCGGTTACGGGCCTCGGTGATCAGGTTCAGCAGCTTTTCCTCACCCAGGCCGCGCAGGCCCTGGGCGGCGGCCTCGTAGCGGCTGAGCTCGCCGGCCAGCTGGCGGCGGCGCTGGTTGGCTAGCTCGTTCGCCCGCTCCTCTAAGAGCCGCTCGAGCGCGGCGGGATCGGGGATTCGCTCCTCGGCCAGGGCGGCCCGGGCTTCGGCCAGGCCCTCGAGCTCGATCCCCAACTGCCGTGCCTTCTGGGCCAGGGCTTCCAGCCGCTGGGCCACCAGGTTGCGGGTGCGCTGGGTGAGCTGCTGGAGGTAGTTTTCCAGGGCCACCAGGTCGCTGCCGGGGGTTTCGATCTGCTGGAGCAACTGGGCGTGATGGATTTCCAGGCCCGGCATCACCGGCAGGGCTTGGGCCGCGGCCTTGAGGCTGGAGCGCTTGAGGCTTTCGTCGCGCTCTTTTTGCTCCTTGGTGAGGGCCACCATCAGCGCCGAGAAGTCCTGGCGCAGGGCCTGCAAGCTGGCTTCGTCGGGCTTGGCTTGGGTCAGTCGCGCCAGGTAGGCCTGCACCTGCGGATGGTTGCGGTAGGTGGCCAGCGCCGACTCGGCCTCGGCGCGCAGGGCTTCGAGGACCTGAGACAGCCGGGCCAGGCGCTCGCGATTCTCGCGGCGGCTGCGGGTCTCAGCCTCGAGGGCCTGCACGTCCTCGGCGAGCTCGAGCAAGTCCTGCGGCACCGCTCCCCCTTGCAGGGTCTCCCAGGCTACCGTCAGCCGCGCGGCCAGCGCGGCCAGCTTGGCGGTGTCCACGTCGTCGCGGTGGACGGGGGAGGAGAGCTGGCGCATGCGGTCGGTGAGCCATTCGTAGCGGGCGCGGGCCTCGGAGATGGCCTCGGCCTGGGCCGATTTGAGCCGCTGCTCGAGGGCGCTCAGGGCCTCACCCAGCAGATTGCCCTGGGCCAGCTCCGCCTCCAACCGGGCCAGCTCCTCGGCCACCCCAGCGCGCGATAGCACCGCCGCGTAGCGCTCCTTGAGGGTCTCGAGTCGCCGGCGCTCCTCGGCCAGGTCGATCTCGCGGATGCGGCTTTGCTGCTCCTGGGAGAGGCTGTCGAGGTCGATGACGATGTCCCAGGCTCCCCCCGCCTCCCCGGCGGCCTCGGGGGCGTCGGTCTCCACCACCGGTTCGACGGCCACCACCGCTTCCTCCTCGTCTTCGACCACCAAAGCGGGCTCGGTAGCGTTGCGCGGGGTGCTGATGGCGCTCGACTCCACCAGCTTGCGCAGTTCGGCGGCCAGGGTACGGGCCCGCTCGACCTCAGCCTGGGCCAAGGTCTCGCTGGAGTGGGCCTCCTGGATCTGGCGGATCAGCGACTCGAGGCGACGAATCTTGGGACCACCGATCATCTTGACCCGCTCGAACACCGCTTGCAAATCGGCGATGTCGCGGGTCTGGCGCAGCAACGCGCTCTGCAGGCGCTCCTCGAGCTGCCGCAACAGCTCCTGGCCCTCCTTGAGCATGCGGCTGGCTTCCGAGCCCTCGGGCTCCTTGCGCAGCACGCTCAGGATGCCGCGCAGTCGGGCCACCTCGGGCCAGTCGAGGTACAGGCTGAAGCGTTTGAAACCAGCCTCCAGCGCTGCCAGCCCGCCACCCCCCCCTCCTCCCGAGTGCTCCCGCAATTCCTTGAGCAGGCCGTCCACCAGGCTGCGGGCCTCGGCGGGGGTGCGGTTGGACTGCAGTTCGCGGTACACCAGGCGCTTGAGGATGCTCTCGGCCTGGGCGACGTCCAGGCGCTCGGGGTCTACCCCCAAGCGTCGTACGCCCTCTTCCAGGATGGACTGGGTTTTGGCGCCCAGGAAGGGCTCGAGCGAGTCAAACAGGTTCTGGTACAAAGACACTTGCGACGCCTCCACCTCTAAGTTACCTCAGCCCGCCATTCCTCCAGAGTCCAGCCATCCAGGTCCGGACCCTCAAAACTCCTCGTCCCACTCGACGATGGTCTCGCTGGTGAGCTTGGGATCGGCAGCAGCGCGCATGGGTGCGGCCGCGGCGAGGCCGGGGTTGGTCTGCGCGACGGTGGTGGTGTTGGTGCGGGCGCGGCGGTCCTGGATGAGACCGAATTGCACGGCAATCCCCCGCAGGCCGGCTGCCGAGAGGCCGATGACCAGAAACAGCGTCAGGCCCCACAGAAGCTGGGCCATCAGGCTGCTCTGGATCGAAAAGGTGGACAGCGGGGCTAAGAAACCCAGGTTGCCAAAGCGAGGGTCGGCCAAGATGGAGGCCACGTAGGAGAGCCCCTCGATCATGGCCGGCAGGAAGAGGAAGAAGAAGGCCAAGCCCAGCAGCCGCCAGTAGGTGTTGCGCCCGCCGAAGGTCAGCTTCACCAGGTAGAGCGGGAAGACCGCCAGCAGGGCCGCCAGGATGAACATAAAGGCCCGCGGGATACCCAGCAGGAGCAACTCGAGCTGGACTTGAAGGGCGTGGTCTAGGCCCAGGCTGCTTCCTTCCAGTCGCTCCTCGATTTCCTGCACCTCGGCCAGAGCCACGGCCAAGTCGGTAGCCCGTAGGCCGACTGCTTCTTGCATACGCCCCAGCAGACGGTCGAAGCGGTCGGCGAGGGCTGGATCGAGCAGATACACCACGGGGTAGTAGCGTTGCGTGTAGGCGTCGTGGGAGAGCTCGAGGTATTCGCGCACCCCCTCGAAGTTCCCGCTCTTGACGTGGGCGGTGGCCTCACCCAAGCGGGCGCGCAGCTCAAGGTTCATGCCCCTGACCCACTCGCCCAAGTCGGCGAAGCCCAGCCGGGTCAGCACCGCGTCCACGCGGGCCTGGGTGGGGGCGCTCAGCTTGCCCTCGTAGCGCTCCTCATGATCCCCGCTCTTCGCCGCTGCAGCCTGAGCCGCCACCTGCTGGGGGGCCTGAGCTGGCTTGGAAGCGGGTTTAGCAGCGGGTGTCGCTTGGGAACCCGCCCCCCCTTGGGCGGGGGGGGCGGCGACGGTGCGGGCGGGGGCAGAGCTCCGGACCGCACCTGGCGAACTCGAGCTCACCCGCCCTAAAAAGCCCTCGGCCTGCTGGCGTAGCGTTTCAATATCTTTGCGGAAGCCCGCCAGGTCGTTGTTGGAGAGTTTGCTCAGAGCGTTGACGAAGGCCCTGGCGCTCAGGCCGGCAGCCCGTGGGGATTCCTGCACCACCAGGTAGAGGGTGTAGGCCCGGGTGGCTTCGAGGAAGGCCTGGGTAGCGTTGCTTTGACTGCGGGCGCGCGAGAGGGCGTTGACGATCCCCTGGGCGTAGGTGCGCTCGAGGGTCTGGCGTATCTTGTCGATATCGCTGCCCAAGCCCTCGATCTGCGCGCTGAGGGTCTTGGGCAGGGCGCTGGCGGCGATTAGGCGGGGCAGCAGGGCGCTGGCAGCGTCGGCTTGGGCTTTCCCCAAAGCGTCGAAATAGCTGTCGTAGAGGGCCTTGCCCAGCAGACTCTTCACCATCTGCAAGCGGGCTTCGAGGTCGGCCTTGCTCTTGCGGGCTAGGGCGGTCTGGGCGTCGCGCAGGGCGGTGGATATGCCCTCGCGCAGCTTCATCGAAAGCTCGCCACCCTCCTTGCTCAGGTACTCGTCGGCCTGCCGCAGGAGGTCGCTGGCTTGTTTGGGGTTGCTGCTCTGTACGCTTTGGACCTGGTTCATCAGCGAGGCAACCCTGTCGTAGACGGTGGTCAGCGGGGCGGCCCAGGCCCAGGCCCCGAGAACGATCACTGCAATCCATCGTTTCATCATCGAGATCAAGCCTCCTAGCGTGGTTTGGCCTCTTGGGGTGCTGCCTGTAGCTGGCGCAGCCGGTAGAGCAGATGACCGGGGTTAGCGTCGTGATCAGCGAGGACTGCCACCCAACTCTGACCCATCCCACGCACCATGAGCTGGGCATTTCCCAGGACAGTGTAAAACATGGCGTAAGGTTGCCGTAAAGAAAGTAACCGGTGGGCCATGCTTACCAGCAGTGGCAACTCCCCCGTGTCCTCGGGCAGGCGAATTTCCTGTCCCCAGGGGGTCTGGATTGCCACCCCTAGAACCCCTTCGATGCGGGCGAGCTCCTGCAAAAGGCTTTGTCGCACCTCCGCTTCGCTGAGGTCGAGCCAGTCGAGGGGCAGCTCGAGGGTGGGCTCGAGGGGCGCTTCGGCCTGCGCCACCGGTGCGGGGGCCGACCCACGCACCTGGCGCAGGCCCTTGACCAGCCCCTTGAGCGGGGGGATTTGGCCGGTGATGGGCAACACTTGCCGCAGCTCTGCCAGCAGCGGGCCCTCGATCAGCTCGATCCACTCCTGCGGTCCCATCGCCAGGGGGTTTTTGCGCGCCCTGTGCAGCACCCGGCGCAGCAGGCTCTCGGCGGCTCCCCGCGAGACATACCCCATCAGCGCTTCGATAATTTTGGCTTCGACATCCACCTATGGACACCTTCCCAGGTGATTATAGGCGGGAGGGCTTGCCAAGCGCGTGACGATTGTGTACCATCTCTGATGCCCGTTTGCGGGTACGTTCTCCTGAGAACGTCAGACCAGGGCCTCGCTGGGGCGTCGTCTAACGGCAGGACTACGGATTCTGGCTCCGTCAATCGTGGTTCGAATCCACGCGCCCCAGCCAAAATTCTCGCACCTGACGGGAAAACGGCTGCCCGGCCCCATCGACTAGCGGTTAGGTCACCGCCCTTTCAAGGCGGCGGCAGGGGTTCGAATCCCCTTGGGGTCACCAGAAAACCTCCGGAAATTCCGGGGGTTTAGCTTTTCTTAAAGGTCGTACACGAAGCGCAAAGCGCGCGACGCCCAGGCCAGGTGTAGGGGCTTTCTGCGTCGCCGTGGGGCACACGGAGACGTTAAGCGCTTGTGGAGAGGGTGTAAACCTGCTATAAGTGGGCAACCCTCGGTGAAGTGAGAATTCCACGTGCTTCCCGCCACGCCGTGGCGGGGCGTGGGAGTGTCAAGGCGGGCATCTACACCGGGCGGGGCGGCTTCAAGAGCGTGATCTTGGAGAAAGGGCTCCCCGGGGGGCAGATCGCCCAAATCCGTAGTCCGCGAACGCCCAATGTCCAACGATTAAACTGGAGCCTATGCTGATCTACGGGCGCAACCCGGTTTTGGAAGCCATCAGGGAAGGTCGGGTGAGTCGGGTTTGGGTGGCCAGAGGGGTCGAAGCCTGGCTGCTGCGGGAGCTGGAGAAGCTGAACGTGGACTACGAACAGGTGCCACGCATCGAGCTCGACCAGCGCCTGCGCACCACGCACCACCAGGGCATCGCCGCCGAGGTGGCCGAGCTGAGGTTTTCCGATCCCGAGGCCCCCTTCGAGCTGGCGAGGAAGCGGGGGGAAACCCCGCTTCTGGTGTTGCTGGACGGCATCACCGACCCGCGCAACTACGGGGCCATCATCCGCAGTGCGCTGGCGCTGGGGGCGCATGGGGTAGTGAGCGAGGAGAGGCGCAGCGCCCCGCTTTCGGCGCTGGTGCTCAAGGCTTCGGCGGGGACGGCGCTCAAGTTGCCGCTGGTGCAGGTAAAAAACATGGCCCGCTACCTCGAGGAACTCAAGAAGCGCGGAGTCTGGGTGTACGGGGCGGCTGGGGAAGCGGCTAAGGACCTCGAGGCCCTCGATTATAGGCGGCCCCTGGCCATTGTCATCGGTTCGGAAGGCGAGGGCTTGCGGAGGCTGGTAGCCGAGCGCTGCGACGAGTTGCTGCGCATTCCCATGCACCCCGAAGCCGAGTCGCTCAACGCCTCAGTCGCGCTGGGCATCCTCTTGTACCGGGTGCGGCTGGGGCGGGTGTAGCGCCAGGGTGGGGACGGGTTGAGGGTGAGAGAAAAGGGGCGCTCGCTGCTGCGCCCTGCCCTTCGACTGCTTCAGGCGCGCCTCATGCAGTAAGGTATGCCCCATGGATCTAGCACACTCCCTTTCGCGGCTGATCCAGGCCGAGAGCTATTCGGGACGCGAGGAGCGCGCGGTGCGGGTGCTGGTGAGCCTTCTGGAAGAGCTGGGGTTGAGGGCCGAGGTAGATGAGGCGGGGAACGTTGAGGCTGTGCTGGGCTCGCAGGAACCGGAGATCCTGCTCACCGGTCATATCGACGTGGTGCCCGCCGGAGACCCAGGGGCCTGGCCTCACCCGCCCTTCGCCGGGGTTATAGAGGGCGGAAAAGTGTGGGGGCGCGGGGCGGTGGACATGAAAGGGCCGCTGGTGGCAATGCTGGGGGCCATCCAGCAGCTCAAAGGGCAAGAGCTGGGAGGGCGGGTGCGCTTCTTGGCTACCGTGCAGGAGGAGGTGGGGGGGCTGGGCAGCCGTTACGCCTCGAGCCGCCTCAAACTCCAGCCGCCCAAGGCCATCCTGCTGGGTGAGCCCTCCGCCCGGCAGGTCATGCGCGGGCACCGGGGCCGGGGCGAGATCTGGGCCGACTTCCCCGGCGAGCAGGCTCACGCGGCGCTGGCGAGTGGCACCAACCCCATCTACCCCCTGGCCCTCTTCCTCACCCAGCTCGAGCAGCACGCCGAGTCCTTCGACATCCGGCTCACCCCCACCCGGCTCGAGACCTACCCCGAGGCCACCAACGTGGTGCCCGGCGTGGCCAGGGCGGTGCTGGACCTGCGCTACGAGCCCGGGGCCGATATCCACGACCTGCTCGACGGGTTGCGCGACATAGCGGGCGAGGCCAGCGTCTACATCCCCGAGGAGGAACTGGTCTCCGGCCCGGTGCGCCTGGGCATCTCGGCTTTGCTCCCGGCTTACTCGCTGGAGAGCGACCATCCGCTGCTGGAGGTGGCGCTGCGAACCCTGAAGCAGGATTCGGCGGGGTTCTGGGGCTTCACCACCGACGCCCCCTACCTGGCCTGGAGCGGGGCTCCGGTGATCGGCTATGGCCCCGGTGACCCCGCTTTGGCCCATACTACCTTCGAGCACATCGGCATCGACGAACTCGAGGCCGCCGCCCAGGCCTACGCGGGCCTGGTGCAGGCCCTGCTGCAAGCCTGAGGCCCGCGCGCAGGGCGATAGACTGGACCCGATGGACCACCAGCCCGAAACCCGGATGCTCGGAGGCCACCGCTATGCCTTCCTCGGTAGCTTTCCCCGCCTTTATGCCGAGGGCCTGAGGGCCCAGCTCGAGGCCAGCCGTATTCCTGTCCACATCGAAACCCCCTTTACCGACGCGGGCGTGATCGAAATATACATGGGAACTTACATGGGGGACGTGTCGCTGTGGGTTCCGGCGGAGCTGTTGCAACAGGCCTACCGCCTGCTCGAGCGCGACGAGCAATCCCCCCATCAGGAGGAGCAATGAGCGTTATCGGAATCGACCTGGGCGGAACCAAGATCGCAGCCGGAGTGTTTGCAGACGGAGCCATCCAGTCCAAGACCACCGTGCCTACTCCCGAAGCCGGTGGCCAGGCGGTGATCGAGGCCATGGCTTCCGCGGCCCGCAGCACCATGGAAGCCGCGGGGGTCAGGGCCAGGGCCATCGGGCTGGGCACGCCGGGGCCCCTGGACTTCAAACGGGGCATCATCAAATTCGCCCCCAACATCGCCGGTTTTACCGACTTTCCCATTCAGAAGCTGCTCGAGGAAGCTTCGGGCCTGCCGGTGTACGTGGAGAACGACGCCAACGCCGCCGCGCTGGCCGAGCACTTCCTGGGGGCCGCGCGGGGAGCGGAGAGTTCACTGTTCGTCACGGTTTCTACCGGGGTGGGCGGGGGCTTCGTGTGGGGCAACCGGGTGTTGCGGGGAGCTCACGGGCAGGGAGGCGAGGTGGGGCACATCACCGTGCTGCCCGGCGGCCCTGCCTGTGGCTGCGGTTTGGAGGGTTGCCTCGAGGCCCTGGCCACCGGCCCGGCGATGGAGCGCATGGCCCAGGCGGTGTACAAGAGAGAAGTCGGCACCCGCGAACTCTTCGCCCACTTCCAGGCGGGCGAAGCCAAAGCCAGGCGCATCGTGCTCCAGGCCGCGCGCTACGTGGGCATCGGCTTGGCCTCGTTGGTCAAGGCCTATGACCCGGAGGTGATCGTTTTGGGCGGAGGCATCGCCCTCAACGCCGGACAGGCCTACCTCGACGAGGTATACGCCACCTACGAGCATTACCTCGAGGGCTGGATCGCCCCACCCCTCAGGCTGGCCGAGCTGGGCAGCGAAGCCGGGCTGCTGGGCGCCGCCCTGACGGCAGCCGTGGAGGTGGGGGAGGTTTAGAGCGTTCCCACGAATACCGCCCACAACTGCCTCCTGCTGTAGGCGGTCATTTAGGCTGCACGCGGCGCAGCGTAAATGCGTCTAAACGCTAAACGCCGAAGTCTTGCGGATCCGCTCGAGAATGCTCTGCACCACCTCCTCCAGGCCCATCGCACTGGTGTCGATGATGATGGCGTCGGGCGCGGGGGGGATCTGCTTGGCGTCGGCGGCGTCGCGGCGGATGAGGTCGGCCAGCACCGTCGCGTAGTCGGCGTCGCGCTCGCCTACCCGGCGCCTCGCCCGCACCTCGGGCGTGGCGGTGAGGTAGAACTTGAGGGCGGCGTCGGGAAACACCGTGCTGCCCATGTCCCGCCCCTCCACCACGAACGGCGGCTGTAAAGCCCGCAGCGAACGGTAGACGTAGGCCCGCACCTCGGGGTGGCGTGCGACCGCCGAGACGGCCTGGTCGATCTCGAGGGTGTGCATCTGGGCGGTTACGTCCTGTCCTTCGGCCAGCATGCGGTTGCCCTCGGGCAGCGGCACCAGTTGAATCGGGTGCTGGCCGAGCATGCGCACGATGGCGGCCTCGTCGTCGGGGTTGACCCCATAGCGCCTCACCTGGTAGGTCACGCCCCGGTAGATCAGCCCGCTCGAGACGTAAGGCAGCCCCAACTCGGCGGCGACCCGCCGGGCCACGCTGGACTTGCCCGAAGCCGAGGGGCCATCGATGGTGATGACGTCCGGCATGTCAGTCCCTGCTCGAGAGGCGTTCCAAATCTTCCCAGAAGCTCGGGAAGGAGATGCTGGCCCATTCGGCGTCCTGCACCGTCACCCCTTTGGGCAAGCCGCACACCGCGAAAGCCATGGCGATGCGGTGGTCGTGGAAGGGTTCGACCACCCCCCCGGCCTGCACCGCGCCTCCCCAGATGCGAATCCAGTCAGGGCCGGCCTCGGCCTTCACGCCCAGGTTGTGCAGGTTCTTGGCGATGGCTGCCAGCCGGTCGGACTCCTTGACCCGCAGCTCCTCGAGGTTGGGGATAAAGGTCTCTCCCTCGGCCCAGGCCGCCGCCGCCGCCAGGACGGGCACCTCGTCCACCATCAGCGGGATCAGCGCCGGGTCCACCGAGACCCCCCTGAGGCTCGACGAGCGCGCCCGGATCCAGCCCACCGGCTCACCGTCGTGACCCTCGGTGACTTCCCAGCTGAGGTCGGCCCCCATCTCCTTGAGCACGCTGAGCAGGCCGGTGCGGGTGGGGTTGAGCCCTACGCCCTCGAGCCTCACCTCGCTATCGGGCGTGATGAGGGCCGCCACGATGAAGAAGGCCGCACTGCTGATGTCGCCGGGAACGGTGAGGTCGCGCGCCCTATAGGGCCGGGCCCGCTCGGTGCGGATCTGGTTGCCCTCGACGGCGATGGGCAGCCCGAAGTGGCGGAAGATGCGCTCGGAGTGGTCGCGGGTGGGGGCGGGTTCCACCACCACCGTCTCCCCTTCGGCGAACAGCCCCGCCAGCAGCACCGCGCTCTTGACCTGGGCGCTGGCCACGGGCAGCTCGTAGCGAATGCCTCTCAGCCCTCCGCCCCGGATGGCCAGCGGAGCCAGCTTCCCCCCCTCGCGCCCCTCGATGCGGGCCCCCATCTGCCGCAGGGGAGTGGTCACCCGACCCATGGGGCGACGCCTGAGCGAGGCATCGCCGCTGAGTACGGCGAAGAGTTCCTGCCCCGACAAAAGCCCGCTGAGCAGACGGATGAGGGTTCCGGCGTTGCCGCAGTCGAGCACGTCGGCGGGTTCGCGCAGCGCCAGCCCTATCCCCTTGACCCGGAAGTGCGGACCCTCCTCGCTAATTTCAGCCCCCAGCGCCCGCATCGCTGCCGCGGTGGAAAGGGTGTCCCCGGCCTTGAGGGGGTGGTAGAGCCAAGCCTCGCCCTCGGCCATCGCGCCCAGCATCAGACCGCGGTGGGTCACGGACTTGTCTCCGGGAACGCGCAGGCTACCGCGCAGCGAACGTGTTGGAGTGATCAGCCGTTCCATCCCTGGGGATTATAGCCTCAGGGGGGTCCACCGGCCATCGGGGAATGGGAGGCGGGAAGCGCGAGGGGATGGACCCCAGCCCCGCACGGGCTACGGGAGCCTTATACCGAGGCCAAGTCGGGCTGAAGTCCCATCGGCAGCGAGGAATCCTCTGGCAAGATCCTCCGCTATAGAGTGAGTTCATATCGGGTTTTACTCATCAAACCGGCGTATAGTTAGGGTCAGACATGGACGGTATTCACAATCATGCGGATCCACAATATTGGGCCAAGCTGCGATTGGTGGCCGACACACTCAAAGGCATTCAGGGGCCCATCGTGGTGGTCTCACACGTAGACCCCGATGGTGACGCCATCGGCTCGAGCCTGGGTTTGGCCCGCGCGCTGAAGGCGCTGGGCAAGCAGGTCACCTGGATCGCCAAGGTGCCTCGCTATCTGAGCTTTCTGGTCAAGGAGGGCGAGGCCAGCCCTCCCATCGAGCGCGTAGCCGAAGGTACCACGCTGGTGGTGGTGGATGCCGCCGAGCCTAGCCGGGTGGAAGGGGCGCCGGTCGAGGGCTTCGTGATCAACCTCGACCATCACGGCACCAATCCCCGCTTCGGCAACCTGGCGGTGGTGGACCCCTCCAAGGCGGCCACCTGCCAGATCGTCAAGGAACTCATCGACCTGCTGGACGTGCCCTGGACCCCCGAACTGGCCACGGTGGTGCTGACCGGGCTGATCACCGATACCGGCAACTTCCGCTTCTCCAACACCACTCCCGAGCTGCTGCGCACCGCCGCCGACCTCATCGCCCACGGCGTCCCCTACGCCGAACTCACCGACCGGCTGCAGTGGCGGCCTCCGGAGTACTTCATCAGCCTGGCCCAGGTGCTCTCTACGATCCGGTTTCACTTCGGCGGCCTGGTGGTCAGCGCACACATGCCCCCCGGCGACTACGAGGACGACTCCGACGACTACGTGGGCCAGATTCGCTACGCCGAGGGCTCGCAGCTGGCGGTCTTCCTGCGGCAGCGGGGTGAGGATGTGAAAGTCAGCCTGCGTAGCCGGGGTGGGGTTTCGGCCCAGGCCGTTGCGGTCAAGCTGGGGGGTGGCGGCCACGTTCCCGCCGCCGGGGCCACCCTGCGCGGGGTGACCCTCGAGCAGGCCTATCCCAAGGTGCTGGCTGCGGCGGAAGAGGAGCTGCGGCGCTCGGGCTACCTCGAGCCCGCTTGAGCTACGGAAGTCGCGGATAGCTGCTAGCTCGACGTGAGCCGCTTCAGCCCTTCGCCTCGAGTTCCTGGGCTTCCTCTTTGAGCCTGATCGGGCCGGCCTTTTCCGGCTTCTTGCCCACTTTGTCTGCGTAGAAGGCCCGTATCCTCTCGAAGTCGGCTTGGATGTCGCCGCTGGGGAGGAAGTAGGCTCCGATGCCCAGTTCTCGGCGGGAATAGTCGATGTAGCCCAGGCCGATGGGCACCTGGGCTTCCAGAGCCATGTAGTAAAAGCCGCTGCGCCAGTAGGGCGCCCGGCTGCGGGTGCCTTCGGCGGCCACCACCAGCACGATGGAATCCCGCCTGCGGATGAGCTGGGCCACCTGGCTGACGAATTCGCCGCCTTTCTTGCCGCGGTCGACGGGGATGCCCCCCAGAGCCTTCATGATGGGGGCCAGCACGGGCGGAAAGAGTTCCTTCTTGCCTACCCAATTCATGGGCAGGCCGGTGGCGAACTTCCACAAGATGGCGTAGAGGAAGTCCCAGTTGGAGGTATGGGGGTAGCCCACGGCCACGAACTTGGGGCCGGGTGGGGGCTCGAGGATGGCTTTCCAGCCCAGCAGGCCCAGGGTCCACGTGGCCAGGCGTTGCCCAAAGGTCTTGGGGATGTGCGCTTGTGGCATTGTGTGCAGTATAGCCGGATGAGGTGGGGTCAGGATATTTGTCTCATCCTCCCGTGCTAGCGTAGGTCGCGATGAAGGCACTCAGATTGCTCCCCCATGCCCTTTTCTTACTGGGATTGCTGGTGCTGGCCCAGAACAGCCTCACCGCGCAGGATGCCTGGATACGCCTGCTGCCCACCCCTACCCTCGCCGCCTACCTCACCCTCTCCAACCCCACCGACAAGCCCATCCGGGTGCTCGGCGTGAGCACTCCCATCGCGCTCAAGGCCGAGTTTCACGAGACCAAGACCATGAGCGGCACCGATCACGGCGGGCACGGCGAGACCACCATGGCACCCCTCCGGGAGGTGATCGTGCCCGCCGGGGGCAGGCTCGAGTTCAAACCCGGCGGAAAGCACATCATGCTCCTGGGGGTCAAGCGCACCCTCAGGGCAGGGGAGCAGGTGCCGCTGGTATTCGCGCTCGAGGGCAACAAATCCCTGACGGTACAGGCCGTGGTCAAGGCGCCGTAGGCTCCAAACCCACAGCCTGCATCGGTCCGCTTCATCAGGTTGGGGTCTGGGGCGAGAGACCCCGACCAAACGGGAGTTTGGGTGAGGAGGAATAGCCCCTGAGTACCGGCATCGCCGGGGGCCGGATGGCCCTTCACTGCAAGCTCTGACCAGAACCCGTTAGGGTTTGGTCAGGGCAGTTGACGGGGTCGTGAGCTTGGACGACTTTCACGCCACCGACGGTGGGGTGCTCGAGTGCAGCCGTGCGGCCAATCCTCCCGGTGGCCTCGAGTCCTACCTGGGGTCGAGCATAGGCTGCGTACCCTTGCTGGCAGTGCTCTCGCGCAGCCTATAAACTGGATTGCTATGTATCGCGTACTTATCGTTGGTAGGCCCAACGTTGGCAAATCCAGCCTCTTCAACCGCCTGGTGGGTAAGCGGACGGCGGTGGTGGCCGATACCCCCGGCGTGACCCGCGACCTCAAGGAGCACGTGGTCGAGACCGAAAAGGGCCGCTTCCTGCTCATCGACAGCGGGGGCATGTGGTCGAGCGACGTGTGGGAGCACAAGATCAAGGAAAAGGTCGAGCAGGCCCTGAAGACTGCCGACTTGGTGCTCTTCACGGTGGACGGGCGCTCGGAGCTGGCGACCGCCGACCTCGAGGTCGCCGAGTTCTTGCGCCGGGCTCACAAGAACGTGCTCGTCGTCGCGACCAAGGTGGACGACCCCAAGCACGAGCACTACCTGGGCGACCTCTACGCTTTGGGCTTTGGCGAGCCCATTCCCACCAGCAGTGCGCATGCGCGGGGCCTCGAGGAGCTCATTGAGGCCATCTGGGCGAGGCTGCCGGTGCGCCAGGAGGAGAGCGAGGGTGAGGTGGTGCCCATCCGCATCGCCATCGTAGGGCGGCCCAATGCGGGCAAGAGCAGCCTGCTCAACGCCATCCTGGGGGAGGAGCGGGTCATCGTGAGCGACCAGCCCGGCACCACCCGCGACGTCATCGACGTGGAGTTCGACTATGGCGGCAACCGCTTTTTGCTGGTGGACACCGCTGGGATTCGCAAGCGCCCCGAGACGCTGGTGGAGGAGATCGCCATCAGCCGTGCCCACAACGCTATCCTCGAGGCCGACGTGGTGCTGCTGGTGATCGATCCCTTCGAAGTCGGCGAGCGTGAGCTCAAGCTGGCCAACGAGGCTTTGGACGCCGGGAAGCCGCTAATCCTCACCATCACCAAGTGGGACCTGGTGGCGAAGGAGGAGGCCCGCCGGGTACGGGCCGACCTCAAGCTCAAGCTCGCCCACCTCGAGCACCTTCCCCGGGTGTTCGTCTCCGCCGTGACCAAGCAGAACTTGCACAAGCTCTTCTCCGAAGCCGCGCGACTATATGCCCTGGCCCGCGAGCGCCGCGAGACCGCCGAGCTCAACCGCTTCCTCTCGCTGTGGACGGCGAATGTGGCCCTGCCCAACTTCAAGGGCAAGCCGCTGAAGATCTTCTTCCTCACCCAGCCCGAAGTCGCCCCGCCTACCTTCGTCTTCTTCGTCAATTACCCCGAGTTCGTCACCCGCGCCTTCGAGGGTTATTTGCGCAACAAGATCGGCGAGGACCTGGGCATCAAGGAGATCCCCTTCAAGCTGGTTTTCCGTGGGCGGCGCGAGGGCAAGGGCAGGGAAGAGGGGTAGTGTGTGGCGTATGCCTGCGCCTTGTGCTGTAGGCGACACCTTGACTGGCTATCGACCACCGGCGTACTCAGCGGTGCCTCGAGCCCGACCAATTGAGCAGGGCGAACAGCGCCATCAGAAATAGTCCCCAAATCCAGCTGTCCATACACCCCATCCTCGCGCTTCATTCTGGCCGAGGGGGTGTTAAATGACCCTCAAGCTGGGGGCTCAAGATTCCTTTAGCCAGGCGGTCGGGCCATCAGAGCCTGCAGGCCTTCGACTGCGCCCATCCGCAGCGAGCAGTCGGCGATGGGGGAGAGGGGGGTGGCTTCGGGATTGATCTCGATGAGGTAAGCTCCACCGCGGTGGGCGAGGCGCCCCAGGCTGGCTGCGGGCTCCACTTCCCCGCTGGTGCCGATCACCAGGGCTAGCTCACAGGCGCTGAAGGCCTCGAGGGCCTGCTCGAAGGCTCCCTCGGGCAATGACTCGCCGAACCACACCACGTCGGGACGGCCGGGAGCCCCGCAGGCAGGGCACAGGGGTGGGGGGGTGAAGTTCTGGGGAGCGGGCAGGGGAAAGCGCCGGTTGCAGTGCTCGCAGCGCCCCCGCGTGATGTCGCCGTGCAGTTCCACCACCCGCCGCGAACCCGCCCGGCGGTGCAGGCCATCGACGTTCTGCGTCACCAGCAGAAAGCCTTCGCCCAGGCTGCGCTCGAGTTCCACCAGCAGCGCGTGGGCAGGGTTGGGCTGAGCCTGGAGCACGTTCCTGTAGCGCCAGGCGTACCACTCCCACACCTTCTGCGGGTTGCGGGCGTAGGCGCTGGGGGTGGCGTATTCCTCGAGGTCGAAGTCTCGCCACAACCCTGCCGCGTCCCGAAAGGTAGGGATGCCTGAGGGCTTGGAGATGCCCGCGCCGGTCAGCACGGCGATGCGCCGGGCGTTCATGAGGCGACGGCGGGCGCTGTGCAGATCACTCACGTTTTCAGCATAGGGCAGGTAAGGCGCCTTTAAAATAGAGCATTGTGGAAACCCTGGTCATCGCACTGCTTGCCTACCTCTTCGGCAGCATTCCCGCGGGGGCCTGGATAGCCCGCACTTATGGCGTGGATATCCAGAAGGTAGGCTCGGGAAATACCGGAGCCACCAACATCCTGCGCACTTTGGGATGGGGGCCTGCCCTGGTGGTGGCCTTCTTCGACATCTTCAAGGGCGGTATCGCGCTGCTAATCGGGCGGCTATTTGGCCTGGAAGGGCTGCAACTGGGGCTGGTGGCGGTCTCGGCAGTGCTGGGCCACAACTACTCGCTCTTCCTGCGCTTCAAGGGGGGTAAGGGGGTAGCGACCAGCATGGGTACCACCATCGTGCTCGATCCCCTGGTGGGCCTCATGATCCTGCCCATCGGCCTCTGCGTGATCTGGCTGACCCGCTACGTCTCGGCAGGCAGCATGGTGGGGGCTGTGTCTGCGGTGATTATCGCGCTGGCCCTGGGCCGCCCCTGGTGGGAGATCGCGACCCTGGCCCTGCTGGCCCTGCTGATCTTCTGGACCCACCGCGACAACTACCGCCGCCTGCAAGCAGGTACCGAGCGACGCTTTGGGGAAAAAGTACAGCCCGAAGCCCCGGCGGCTCAGCCCTCGAGCTAAGCACAAGGCGCCTGGGGGTCGTGTTCCTACGTCGTACGCGAGGCGCAAAGCGCCTTGGTTGTTGGTGCTTCGACTTCTTCAGCAACTACCCTCCTGAACGCGTCAGCTGACGGCGGGCGGCGGCCACGGCCAGCTCGCTGCCCAGCTCCTGGCTGAGGTATTGCAGCAGGGATAGCCACTCCTCGTTGGAGAGGGAGGGCTCGAGGGCCAGCCGCAGCAGGGCGTTGTAGGGGTGTTTTCCAGCAGCCAGGGCGCGGGCGGTTTCGCCGGGGACGGCGGCGGTCTGGATGTCGCGCAGCAGGCTCAGGGCGTCAAACTGAAGGCCCGAAAGCGGCAGAAACTCCTCGGAGCCTTGGTAGCTCAGGGCGCTGATTTCCTCCAGCACCTCGAGGGCCTGCTGACGGATCTGGGCCAGCTCGAGCTGGTGTTTATGCCCGTACAAGGCCTCCATCACCTTCGGCAGCACCAGTTCGTCGGGGCTGCGGCCCAGCAGTCGCTCGGCCTGGCTGTACCAGCCCTCCAGCAACTTCGAGACCTCCACCAACTGGGTGGTCACCCCCGCCTGGGCCGGGGTGCCCTGCTCGAGCTGAAGGGCGGTCTGGCGTAACACCTCTCCCAGCTCTCCCAGTCGTCGCTGCAAGCGTTGCCCCTCGGAGATCAGCCGCTCAACCTCGGCGATGCCCACGCTAACCGTAGCCTGCATACCCTACATCCTAGCGCTAGATGAGAAGCGCGGTCCTGAGCGATCGTTCATATCCCTCGAGCCCAAACGCTGAATTGCCCGCCATTCTGGTATAACCCTTAGCGTGTCACTCGATCTGCTGGTGATCGCACCCCATCCCGACGACGCGGAACTGGGCTGTGGGGGCACGCTGGCTCGCGCTAAGGCCGAGGGCCTGAGCACGGGCATCCTCGAGCTGAGCCTGGGGGAGATGGGCACCAAGGGCACGCCCGAGCAGCGTTTGGCGGAGGCGGCCGAGGCCGCCCGCATCCTGGGCCTGGATTACCGGGGAAACCTGCGCTTGCCCGACGGATCCCTCACCGATGCCCCTGATCAGGTTGCCGCACTGGCCACGGCCTTGCGGGAACTGCGCCCGGCGGTGCTGATCGCGCCCCACGAGGCCGACCGCCACCCCGACCACGTGGGTGCCCACCGGCTGTGCCGCGGCGCGGTGCATTTCGCCGCTTTGCTCAGAGCTCCGCTCGAGGGGCGGCCACATAGGGTCTCGAGGCTGTTCTTCTACCCCGGCAATTACCCCGCCACTCCCAGCCTGCTGGTGGACATCTCGCAGCACATCGACACCTGGGAGGCTTCGGTGCTGGCCCACCGCAGCCAGTTCTACGGCGAGGTTGTCTCGGAGACGGTGAGCCTGGCCGGGGTGGAGGCCCGCAAGGCCCTGCGCCGGCAATGGGGCAACTACCTGGGGGTGGGCTACGCCGAGCCCCTGGTGAGCCCCCTGCCCTTGCTGACGACACCCTGGTACCATGAATAGTCCCTACAGTACGAGCCACGGCACGGACCCTTTTGGTGGGGAAGGGGTCAGCTTTTATCACCCACTTCGGTGCCCGGCCCCACCTGGTACACCGCCCGCCAGGGGCGGAAGTTGGAGTCGAGGTAGTCCACCCTGACTTCGCCCGAGGCCCGCACGACGGTGCGGGTGATGCGGGTGCGGTAGCCGTCGACGGCCCAGTCGACCTGCTTGATTTGGCCGGGGCGCAGGCTGGGCTCCACCACGTATTGCGGGGGAGGGTGAGGGGTGCGGGAGAGGATGACGGGCGGTGAGACCGTGACCTTACGGCCATCGGGTATCCCGAAAAGCTGCACCTGCACGACGCCCCCCTGGACGCTGGCCCGCACCAGCAGAGGGCCGGGGGTGTCGTTCTTCATGCGCAGGTTCAGGTAAGGCTGGTAGACCGCCGCGTCGTAGCCGACGATGGGGTCGTACCAGTGCACCCGGTAAGCGTGCGGGTTGCGCTCGACGACGGGCAGGCCGGCTTGGTACAGCGCCCGGAAGGCCGTGGTCGAGACCTGGCAGACCCCACCCCCCACGCCCTTCACCGTGCGTCCACCCGAGATCACCAGCGCTTCCTTGAAGCCCCTCTCCGGGCTGATGTCGCCTACGGCTCGGTTGAAGTTGAACTCCTCGCCCGCGGGTACCACGTAGCCGTCGAGGCTGCGGGCTGCCGCCGCCACGTTGGCGGCTCGCTCCGCGCTCGAGCCCCTGAAGGAGGTGCTGGCTTCGGCCAGGAGCTCGAGGCCCTCAACCGGCGGCAGCTCGGCGGCCCGGATCCTGGGATGGGCCGGGATAACCGGCAGGTTGACCCCGCTGCGACGGGGGTCGAAGAGGGCGGCCTCGAGCAGGTTCAGCGCGGCTTTCTGGTCGAGCTTCCAGCCCGCTTCCTCGGGCCTGACCACCAGCTGCTCCCCCTGCAGCACGTAGCGGGCGTCGCTTGGATCGCGGTCGAAGGCGCGCGCTACCCGGCGCAGACTGGATTGGATGGCGCTTCGGTTGGCCACGATCTGGCCCTGGGCGAAGCCAATCCAGGAGGCCAGCTCCTGCCTCGAGACTCCCCGGCTATAGACCTGGCTGCCGGTGTTGTAGACCAGCACGAGGGGGCGCAGCAGCGCGTTGGCCTGCTCGGCCAGGGGTTGCAGGTCCTCCTTGAGGAGTTTGGCGGGGAGGACCCTGGGGATGAGCTCGAGCCGGGTGCGGGTGGGGTCTTGCTCGAAGGCCAGCAAGGCTTCCGAAAGGTCGAACTCGAAGCCCGGTCGCTCGGGCTTGACCACCCAGACCCCGCCCTCGGTCACCAGCCTGGCGTCGCGGGGAGGCTGCTTGACGCTGTTGGCCAGGGCCTCGAGGCGGCTTCGGAGGGTGTTTTGCTCCACCTTTACCCTCAGCGGCAAGCTCACGCCGTGGCGCAGGGCCTCGAAGCGCTCGCTCAGCCGACGGGCCAGGCTCCCCCTCCTTCCCACCGCCAGCGCGGCCTCTGCGGTGCTTTCAGGATCGGGGCGCCAGCCCAGCTCCGAGGCCGCGATCTGGATGGTTCGATCCCTGGCGGTGATGCTGAGGACGGGGGGTTCCAGGTTTTGCGTGGCCTCGGCTACTCGAGCAATGGCCCGCTCGAGGCTCAGCCCGCCGAGCGGCACACCCGCCGCCGTAATTCCCGGGTAAACCCGCCCGGCGTAGCGCAGCTCGAAGCCGCCCCAGCCCACCAGCAGCAAGCCCAGCACGCTCAGTGCACCCCAGCGCAAGCCCCTCACAACACCTCCATCATAGAAAACCCGAAACCGCTCAAACATCACCCCACACGGAATTGCCCCAAAATCAGATCTCGTCCTTGGCCAGATCGTTGAAACGCACGTGCTGGGCGTGGAATTGCAGGTCTACGGTCCCGGTGGGGCCGTTGCGTTGCTTGCCTACGATGATCTCGGCGATGCCGGCCTTCTCCGAGTGGGGGTTGTAGTAGTCGTCGCGGTAGATGAACATCACCAAGTCGGCGTCTTGCTCGATGGATCCCGATTCCCTCAGGTCTGAGAGCATGGGCCGCTTGTTGGGGCGGGCCTCCACCGCACGCGAGAGCTGGGAGAGGGCGATGACGGGCACCTCGAGCTCCCGCGCTAGGTTCTTGAGCCCGCGCGAAATCTGGGCGATTTCCTGCTGGCGGTTTTCCCCGGCGTTCCTGCCGTTGTTGGGGCCGGACATGAGCTGCAGGTAGTCGATGACGATCAGCCCCAGCTTCTGCTGGGCCCGCAGGCGACGCGCGCGTGAGCGCAGCTCCATGAGGGTCATGTCCGGGGTATCGTCGATCATGATGGGGGCCTCGGAGATGCGCCCGGCCACGTCCACGAGCCTAGAGAAATCCCGGTCGGTGAGCTGGCCCTGGCGCAGGCGGTTCATGTCGATGCGAGCCTCGGAGCACAGCATGCGCGTCACGAGCTGCACCGCCGGCATCTCCAGCGAGAAGATGGCCACCCCTAGCCCCTCGCGCAGCGCGACGTTCTGGGCGATGGTGAGGGCGAAAGCGGTCTTTCCCATCGAGGGTCTGGCGGCGATGATGTTCAAAGAACCCGGACCCAAGCCACCCAGCATCGCATCCAGTTCGCGGAAGCCACAGCGGATGCCCTCGGTCTGGCCCTGGTTCTCGTAGAGCATTTGGATGTGCTCGAAGGTCTCGTGCACCAGCTCGCGCATGCTCTGGAACTCGCTCCTGCCTCCTTGGAGCGAGACCTCCAGCACCTTGCGCCCGGCGCTATCGAGGATGTCTTCCAGGCTCCCGGCCTCTTCGTAGGCCATGCGCATGGCCTCTCCGGCGGCGTGGATGAGCTTGCGCAGGGTCCACTTCTCTGCCACGATCCGCGCGTAATAGTCGGCATAGGCTGCCGTGGGCGTGGTCTCCGACAGCCCCACCAGGTAGGACAGGCCCCCTACCTCGTCGAGTTCGCCGCGGGTGCGTAGTTCGTCGGAGAGGGTTACCAAGTCGATGGGCTCGTTGCGGGCGCGCAGCTGCTCCATGGCCAACCAGATCTTGCGGTGGCCCTCCTTGTAAAACGCCTCCGCGCTCAAGGTGCCCTCGAGCCGGTCCAGGACTTCGCTGTCGAGCAGCACCGAACCCAGCACGCTGGCTTCAGCCTCGAGGTTGTGGGGAGGAATGCGACCTTCCATAGTGCAATGCCCTCAAGAGCGGAGCCCAGTCTACTGACTTGACAGGCCCACTTTGAAGACCAGAATAGTCGGGCGTGATTTGGGAGTGCACTTGCCAAGAGAAGGGGGCTTTGCTATATTGGCTTTCGCTCTGCTGAGCGCGACCCATCGCGCCACGTTCCACGGTAGCTCAGTCGGTAGAGCGGTCGGCTGTTAACCGATTGGTCGCAGGTTCGAGTCCTGCCCGTGGAGCCAAATCAGCCCGAGGCCATTGGCCTCGGGCTTGCTCATGGCGCGAGCTTCCCCACAAAAAGAAGCCCCCATGCAGGGGCTTCTCGCCTTATCTGGTGAAGCTTAATTCAACTCTTCGCTCCAGGCATCCTCGAAGAGGGCGCGGGCTTCGTCCAGGCTCACCTCCATCACCTGGGCGATTTCCTCGGCCAGGAGGTGCATGGCCCGGCGGAAGGCCTGGCGGTCGAGGTCGGGTAGGCCCTTCTCAAGGTCCCAGGCCCTGAGCTGGCCAGCCAGGGTGGCGATGCGGTACGGATCACCCTCGGCCAGGATTTCAGTGGTCTTGCGGTGGCGGGCGGCCCACTGACGGGGCAGGGGTAGACGACCTTCACGCAGGAGGTGCAGGATCTGAGGAATCTCGTCAGGGCCCAGCGCGGGGCGCATTCGGGTGATCTGCGGGGCTTCTACGGGCACGTAGGCTTTGGAGCGGGTGCCGGGAAAGTCCACCTGATAGTAGTCACGTTCACTGCCCGAGACGGTCCTTTGCGCGATTCCCGAGACCACACCTACGCCATAAGGCGGCAGCACAACCTTATCCCCAGGACGATATTCTCTCACCGACGACTCCTTTCGTGAGCACCCAGAGGGCTGGTGGGTGCGAGGCTCTGTTTTTCCGTGGTATTCACCCGCAGGCGATCCCCCCAAAAAACCAGCGCGGGGGGAAGGTATGACCCGCGCTCGAGAGCATGCGTTTTGGGGGATTGTTGGGGTAGCTAGGATGCCGTGCATCCCCGATCCCCAAGGACGGATGGTTTTGTGCAGAAGAAGCGCCTGCGAGGTGACCTCGAGCGTTGTCTCACGGTTGTGGGCAAGTCGAGGCACCACGGTCACGCCCATAAATATACCATGACAAAAGCCCCCTTGTATGAGAGTACTTGGTTCTCCAAAGGGAGAAACGTGGCCGAGAATTTGTCCGGGACGGATTATTTGTGTACCCCGCCCCGCGGGTGTACGAGGATCAAATCTGAGAAACCGGTGTTTGGACAACAATCATCGCAAAATCTCGACTTTGATCGGAAATCATAAAAAACAACCCCTCGGTAGAGGGATTTCGGCAGCGCTTGTGTACTTCGAGTATGCAACTGACAGGGGGGTAGATCAAGGGCGTGGGAGGGGAGCGGCGATGGGCCTTGTGGGATGGCGATAAACGGCTATATTAGGGCTCGTGCCGTCGGGTCGGGTACATGAGACCATCAACCTCTGCGCTTTGGGCTTGGGCAGCGCAGGCTACCTGGCTTTCAAGGGTTCCTTCGACCTCGAGGACTCCGCGGCGCTGGCTTTCGTGGCGAGCTACTGCGTGGGGACCTTCCTCATCACCCCGGACCTCGACCTGGCCGAGCGAAACGTGCGGGCCAAGGGGCGCTGGGGCTTGCTGGGGTGGATTTGGGTCCCCTATGGGCTTATGTTTTCCCACCGCGGGCTGTCCCACACTTGGTTCATCGGCCCGCTGACCCGCCTGGCGTACCTGTTCCTGCTGGGAGGGGCGCTGCTGTGGGCTGGAGATGGGCTGCTGCGCTATTGGGGGGCCTCGCTCGAGCTGCAAGGACGCATTAGCGCACCCCCGGGTGAAATCCTGGGGGCAATGACCCTGGGGTATTACGTTTCTCAGTGGCTCCACCTCATCGCCGACGGAATTTGGCCCGACTTCCCGCGCCGTTTGCGCCGATAGCTGCTAGGGGAGGGTGCTGGATTGGGGGGCAGTCTGCTTATACAATCGCAAGGTGTCTCTCCCTGCTGAGTACTGGATCAAGCGACTCGGCTTGAAGCCCCACCCCGAAGGGGGGTATTACGCCGAAACCTATCGCGCTGCCCAGACCTTCCCCAACGGTCGCCCTGTGGCGACGGGAATTTACTTCCTGCTCGAGCACGGCAACTTCTCGGCTCTGCACCGCTTGAGCTCCGACGAGCTGTGGCACTTTTATCTGGGCGAGCCCCTGACGGTCCACCTGATCGAGCCGATGGGTGTCTACCGCACCCTCTGGCTGGGACCGGACCTCGAGGCGGGCCAGTCCTTCCAGGGGGTGGTCCCGGCGGGCTGCTGGTTCGGCGCGACGGTCGAGACGCCGGGCGGCTATGCCCTGGTGGGCTGCACGGTAGCTCCAGGCTTCGACTTTGCCGACTTTGAGTTGGCCGAGCGTGAGGTCCTGAGCCGGCTCTACCCCCAGCACCGCGCCCTCATCGAGCGCCTGACCCGCTCATGAAAGCCATCCTCGCGGTCTTTCCTGTCACACGGCTCGCGGTTACGACCGTTTTCTTCGTGTGTGGCCTGGTGACGGCGGCCTGGGTGGCCCGAATCCCGGCCATCAAGGCCAGCTTAGGCCTGAGCGCTGGAGAACTGGGCCTGGCGCTCACCGGGATGCCCATCGGGCTGGTGTTGGCGATGCCCGTGACAGGTTGGAGCATCGCCCGAGTGGGCAGCCGCAGCGTGGTGATCTGCTCCTCCTTCGCCTTCAGTCTGATCCTGCCCCTGCTGGGCCTCGCTCTCAACGCCTGGTGGCTGTGGGTGATCTTGCTGGCCTTCGGCTTCGCCAGCGCCGCCATGGACATCTCCATGAACGCCCAGGCGGTGGAGGTGGAAAAGGCCTACAACAGGCCGATCATGTCGGGTTTTCACGCCTTCTTCAGCCTGGGCGGGTTGGTCGGGGCGGTGCTCGGGGGCTGGGCAGCGGGCGTGGGGATGGGGCCGCTGGCCTTCTTCCTGCTGAGCGCGCTTGGCTCGAGCCTGCTCCTGCTGTGGGCCATGCGCCACCTGCTGGCGGCGACACTCGAGGCGGGCGCCCCCGGCTTCGCCATCCCCCGCAACGCCGTGCTGCTGGGGCTGGGGGTGATCATCTTCTGCACCGGGCTGGGGGAGGGGGCCATGGCCGACTGGAGCGCGGTCTACCTGCGCGAGGTGATCGGCACTGGCGAGGCCCTGGCGGCCTGGGGGTACGCGGCCTTCTCGCTGGCGATGGTGGCAGGCCGCCTCGGCGGAGACTGGCTCACCCACCGCTTCGGCCCGGTTCGACTGGCCCGGCTGGGCGGCTTGCTGGCGGCGGCGGGGCTGGGCGGGGCACTGTTGGCTCAGGGCCCGGTTCCTGTGTTGCTGGGCTTCGTGCTGGTGGGGCTGGGCTACTGCACGCTGTTCCCGCTGGTGTTCAGTGCGGCAGGCCGGGTGGAGGGGGTACACCCCGGCGTGGCCCTGGCTTCGGTAGCGACCTTGGGCTACCTCGGCTTCCTGGCCGGGCCACCCCTCATCGGCTGGATCGCCCAGATCAGCTCGCTGCGCTTTTCCTTCACGGTGGTGGCGGTGCTGGCGCTGTGCATCACCGCGCTGGCCGGGCTGCTGGGGCGTTCGAGGGCTTCGTAGCGGGTTTTGCGCCCCCCGCCTTGCTCAGTGTCTTCCAGTCGCGGTCGCGCAGCAGCACCAGCGGGTTGATCACCCGCTCGTCGCCGCTCCACCAGCTCCCGTAGACGCCGAAGTGCAGGTGGGGCGGGGTGGTGCGGGCGTTGCCGGTGTTGCCCACGTAGCCCAGCACCGTGCTGGTCGTGACCTCGTCGCCCTCCTCGAGGCCCTTGGCGTAGGCGTCGAGGTGGGCGTAGTAGTAGCGCCGCCCGCCCGGCCCCAGCACGTAGACGTAGTTGCCCCCGAGTTGCCCGTAGCCCATCCGCACCACCACGCCCTCGGTGGCCGAATAGACCGGGGTGCCCCTGGGGGCGAAGATGTCCTGCCCCTCGTGCTGGCGCCCGCCAGAGCGGGGTGCTCCGAAGGTGTCGGCCACCTGGCGCACCCGCACCCCATGCACTGGCATTAGGATCTCCTCGTCGGGTGGCAGGCTGTACATGCGGGCATAGGCCGTGAAGGGATCCCACAGCGGGGGCTGGGGCTCCTCCTGGGCTTCGGGGATGGTGGGCGCGGGGGCCTGCGGGGGTTCGGCCGCGGACTCTTCGAGCAGCACGCCCGAGGACAGCAGAAGGCACAGGCTGAGCAACAACAGGCGCATTATCCTACGAGGGTAGCGTTTTCCGGGCGAGAATAGTGAAGCCCAGAGGGCGTTGGGGCACAATGCCTGGGTCTCCCACCTCCGGGGGCCCACCCGGCTTACAGCTACCGGGGCGAGGACGGGTTGGAGGGGGTGGTCGGGGTCGCCAAGGGCGAGGTCGACGACGTGCTGGCGGCCTCCCGCATGGACCGCATCAAGGCCCTGGTTTTCGCCTACGGCGTGGCCGACGTCGCCTGGTACGCCTACCTGCGGCGCGCCGGCCAGCTTGGCAACGACGCACTCACCCGTCGCACCTACGGCGACGGCCCGCAGTCCCGGCCTGAGAGCTTCCGCGGGCTGGGCGCGGTCGCGAAGCTCCCCCTTCGGTGCCGGTGCTCATCTTGCAGGCCCGGGCGCTCGCCAAGGCCCCCGAGGCCCGCCAGCAGCCTTACCGGCTCCTGGTTTAAACAGCGCCCACGGCTTCTTAATTAACCGCAAGACCTTGCGCAAGCAGGGCGAGGGGTCGGCGGCCTACCGGGAGTCGTTACAGGCGTGGGACGCGCTGTTGGGGTTCCTGTGGGAGAATCTTTGAGGCTGCGATACTTGGTAGCCGATAGCCGGGCGTGGGTCGTATGTCATACCAGATTGGGTTAGTTTGTCACCGAATGGTGACGAACTAACCCGACCGAAGGGAGTGCTCTGGGATTCAAAAAGATAGCCTCTGGGTTTTGGTTTTGAAGAGTATCTTTTTGAATCCGGTATCATACGCAAAACGCAAAATGCAAGACGCCTTAACCCTCGGCTCTCGACCCTCGACGGCGGTTCACCACGAGCCTCCCGCTTTTTGCTGACGGCCTAAAGGCCGTGAATGGCAGGCGCGTTGCCGTGAGGTATCAGCTCCGCGGTGCGGGTGTCGCCCTGGGGGGTCAGGCGCACCTCGAGGCTGTCCGGGAAGACCTCGGGCTTTCCCCACTCGATGAGCACGCAGCGGGCTTCGGGGAGGTAGTCCTCGAGGCCCAGGCTGAAGAGTTCCTCCTGGTCGGCCAGGCGGTAGGCGTCGATGTGGACGATGGGGCCCTGAGGGGTGGGGTACTCGTGGATGAGGGTGTAGGTGGGGCTGGTCACCTCACCGCCAAAGCCCAGCGCCTCGGCCAGAAACTTCACCAGCGTGGTCTTGCCCGCGCCCATCGGGCCGGTGAGCAGCACCAGGGACCCTTCAGGCAGGGCCTGGGCCAGCTTGCGGGCGAAGGCTCGAGTCGCGTCCAGGTCTCTCAGCAGCACTGAAGTAGCTTACCGCTGCTTGGGAGATCAAGCTCAATCCTTGTAAGGATCGAATTCATTTGCTCCGGCCATCACCACGATCAAAGGGCGCAGGGTGTGCAGCACCTCGACGGTCTTGCCCTGGGCCTTCAACACCTCCGGCAGGCGGCGGTAGACGTGGGGGCTTTCGTCGAGGCCGCCGCCGCGCAGGATCACGCCCTTCTGCTTTAGCCACTTCTTCATCGCACCCTCGGTGACCTGACCGGGCCGCAGGACCTTCCCGGTCTTGCGGTCTATCTTGCCCAGGGCCTGGCGGCGACTCATCACCCGGCCCGCGCCGTGGATGGTGGAGAAGAGCGCGGCTTCCTGCATGGCCTGGGTCTCGGGGTCGGCATTCACGGTGCCCTGCAAGATCACCGCGTCGTCGCCCATGCTGCCGCCCACGAAGCCCTTCTGGCCGGGGAAGGCGGGGGTTGCGCCCTTGCGGACGACCACGTACTCCTCACCGCCGTGAGTCTCCTTCCAGGCGAAATTGTGGTGGTTGTGGACGAGCTCGAGCTCCCGCCCGCCTAAAATCTGCACCACCTTGCGGGCCACCCACTCCCGGCCCACGTAGGCGTAGCGCCCGGCGAGGTTCATGAGGGCCCAGTAGGCTTTGCCGAGCTCGGAGTTGAGGTCGAGCAGCGCTTCTACCTCGGCGTTCCTCGAGCCCCAGGGGCGGTTTTGCGAGAGGGCCATGAAGCCCGAGGCGATGGTGTGGCCCAGACCCCTCGAGCCGAAGTGCACGCCCACCCAAACGCGGCCCTGCTCGTCGGCGAGCACGTCCACGTAGTGGTTGCCCGAGCCCACCGTGCCGAGCTGGGCTCTCGCCTTCTCGCGCAGGGCTTCGCGCTCGGCTTTGCCGGGAATGGCTTCCCAGGCGGCGTCCTCGAAGAGAGGGTGGTCTACGGGGGCGTCGTCGGCGCGGTTGGTACGGCCTAGGCCGAAGGAGATGGTGCTGGCGATCTCGTCGGCGAGGGCCTCGAGGTAGGGCTGGAGCTGCTCGAGCCTCAGGTCGGTGCGGATGGCGGCGTTGCCGCAAGCGATATCGAAGCCAACCCCGGCCACCGAGACCTTGTCGCGGTACGCCGCCACGCCACCCACCGGCATCACGTAGCCGAAGTGCCCGTCGGCCATGAGCGCGGTCCTTTGGGCGCGGCTGGCCACGTCGCGAAGCTGCCCGAGGGTCTGGGCATCGTGCTGGCCGAATACGGGGATTCCGTCCTCGAGGCGCATGGTTTTCACTTTCATGATCGCGGCCTTTCTTTGGCCAGTTTGTGCACTGCCTCATCCGGGGTATGAACAAAGCCCGCTGCTCGAGCGGGCCAGGATGAAGGAGCTTTCGGCCAGAAATACACCTGGCTCCAAAAGTATAGGAGCGATGCACGCATCGCTCCTATGTTTGGTGCCGGGAGCGGGACTTGAACCCGCATGAGCTTGCGCTCGCTACCCCCTCAAGATAGTGTGTCTACCAGTTCCACCATCCCGGCGAAGGCAAAGGACAGTTTAGGAGTCAGCCTTGGGCTTGTCAAGGAGGCATGGCGGGTGTAGTGTGGCCCCTGAGCCCGCTAGGGCTAGACAACCCGGCCCAAAGTCCCTGGTGCTGTGGCGCGTAGTCACAGCTTAAAGTGGGGAAACCGGTGAAGCAGCTAGCTGTGTATTCCGGTACTGTCGCGCAACGGTGAGAGCGCATGGGGGTCTTTAGACCACCGCCTCGAGTCCGAATACCTGCCAGGGAGTCTCCCGACCCGACTAGGGAGACACCTCTCGCACGAAGAGGGAGTATTCGGGGAATCACCGCTTTTGATGCCCCTGCTCCCGCAGGGGCATTGTCTGTGCCCCAACCTCGGCGTGAAGGCCGGGTGCCCGTGGAGGAGCTCAGGAGGCATGGATGAAGCGTGGTTTGTTCTTTCTCATCGGCTTACTCTTGTCGGTGGCTCTGGCCCAATTTCCCCGCACCGTCACCGACGACGCAGGCCGTTCCGTAACCCTGAAAAAAGCGCCGCAGCGCATCGTGAGCATGTTGCCCTCGGCCACCGAGACCATTTGCTCGCTTTCCGAGGCGGCCTGCCGGCGCATCGTGGCCACCGACCAGTTCTCCAACTGGCCCGAGATGGTGAAGGGCCTGCCCAAGGCGGGCGGATTCATCAACCCCAACCCCGAACTCATTGTCTCGCTCAAGCCCGACCTGGTGATCATCAGCCGGGGGAGGCTGCTGGAGGCGCTCGAGCGGGCCGGGCTCACCGTGTACGTGACCAACCCCCAGACTTACGACGATATCTTCCGTACGGCGCGGGCTTACGGTGAACTGCTGGGCCTCAGGGCCGAGGCGGAGCGGCTGGTGGCGCGTGTGCAGGCCGAGGTGTTCGCCCTCGAGACCCGCGCGGCCAAAGCTTCCGAGCGCCCGCTGGTCTACTACGAGATCGACCCCACCCCCTACACGGCGGGCCCTTCCTCCTTCATCGGCACGCTCATCAGCAAGGCCAGGGGCCAGAACATCATCCCCGCCGAATTGGGCCCCTTCCCCAAGATCAACCCCGAGTTGGTGGTGCAGAAGAATCCGCAGGTGATAGTGGTAACCCACCCGGAGGTGGCCGCGATCAAGAACCGTCCGGGGTGGGCCAGTGTGTCGGCGGTGAAGAACAACCGGATCTGCGCTTTCAGTGGGCAGCAGGATGACCTGCTCTCGAGGCCAGGACCGCGGGTGGCCCAGGGGCTGAAGCTCTTGATCGAGTGCTTCCACCCCAACCTGAAGTGAGGCTTTAGATGCGGAGGGCTTCCCTGCGGGCCGCGCTGCCCCCTCGGTACCTGGGGGGGCCTTGGGGCGGACGGCGCCTGCTGGTCTTCGCCGGCCTTCTGTTCCTGCTGGCTCTGGCCTTCATCGTGGGGGTGGGGCAGGGGGCGGTGAGCATCGCACCGCTCGAGGTCTTCCGCGCCCTCGTCGGCTTGCAGCAAAACCCCATCGTCACCGAGCTGCGCTTGCCCAGGGTGCTGGGGGCCGTGCTGGTCGGCGCGGCCCTGGGGTTGGCGGGGGCGGCCTACCAGGGGCTGTTCCGCAACCCGCTGGCCGACCCCTACCTGATGGGCGTGGCCGCGGGGGCAGCCTTCGGCTTCACGCTCTCGATCAGCTTTGCCGGGATGGTGGGAGCCTTTGGCGGGGCGCTGTTCTTCGCCAGCGTACCCGGCTTCGCCGCCTTCGGAGCCTTCGTGGGCGCGCTGTTGGCGGTGGCTTTCACGCTGCTGCTGGCGGGCGGAGCGGCCCGCAGCCACGACCTGATCCTGGCCGGGGTGGTGGTGGGCAGCATCCTCACTGGACTCTCTACGCTGGTGCTGTTGCTCGATTCCGACCGCATCCGCGAGGTGTTCAGCTACACCTTGGGCAGCTTGGCTTTCATGGGCTGGCGAGGGGTGGAGGTGATGGCCCTTGCGCTGGGGGGGGCCTCGCCGCTGCTGCTGGGCTTGAGCCGAGCCCTCAACGCGCTCGCGCTGGGCGAGGAGACCGCCCGCACGCTGGGTTTACCGCTGCCCCAACTGCGCCTGCTCTTGATCGCCCTCTCCACCCTCCTCACCGCCATCGCGGTGGTCTACGCGGGCATCATCGGCTTCGTGGGCTTCGTAGCCCCGCATATCCTGCGCAAGCTGGTGGGCGGCGACTACCGCTTTCTGCTGCCCGCTTCCGCGTTGGGCGGGGGGGTGCTGCTGGCGCTGGCCGACCTGCTGGCGCGGGTGGTGGCTCGCCCCACCGAACTGCCGGTGGGGGTAGTCACCACGCTGCTGGGGGGGCCCTTCTTCTTGTATTTGCTGTGGAGGGCAAGGCGTGCTTAGGGCCGGACGCAAGACCCAAGACGCGAAGTACCCGGGGCTAGGCGCAGAGGGGCTGCGGGCTGTGGGGTTGACTTTTGGTTATCGGGGAAAGCCTGTTCTTGCGGAAGTCAGCCTCGAGCTGCGCCCTGGAGAGTGGCTGGCCCTTTTGGGCCCCAACGGCGCGGGGAAATCGACGCTGTTGCGGCTGCTGGCGGGGTTGCTGAAGCCGAGCGCGGGGCGGGTCGAGCTCGATGGCCAGCTACTGGAGGGGGTTATGGGCTACCGGCGCGGCCAGACCATGGCCTTCTTGAGCCAGAACGGCGGCTACCCCGAGGACATGACGGCGGAGGAGGTGGTGCGGCTGGGGCGTATCCCCCACTTAGGGCTCTTGGGGCGCGAGGGCCGGGAAGACCAGGAGGCCGTGGAGTGGGCACTGGAGCAGACCCAGACCCAACCCTTCCGCCACCGCCTGTTGCCCACGCTCTCGGGCGGGGAGCGTCAGAGGGTGTTGCTGGCGCGGGCCCTGGCATCCAGGCCACGCTATCTGCTGCTCGACGAGCCCACCGCTCACCTCGACCTGCACCACCAGGCCGAGTTCGTGGCCTTGCTGGCGGGCCTGCGTGCGGGGGGCATCGGCATCCTCACGGTGCTGCACGACCCCAACCTGGCCCTGCAGGCCAACCGCGTGGCCTTCCTCAGCGCAGGCCGCATCGTGGCTGAGGGCGAGCCAAGAACGATCGTTACCCAGGCGCTTCTCAACCAGGTCTATGGCCCGATGGTGCGGGTGCGTGAGGTCGAGGGGCGCCCGGTGGTGCTGCTGGGGTGAGGCGTGCTGAAGACCCGTAGTCCCCTGACCCGTTGCAGCCTCAAGGTGACCGAGCGCTTGCTGCTGTTGGACCTGGGCGAGGTGCGCCGGGTGCGTTCGCAGGACGGGCCTTGCCTGGTGCGCTACTTGGTGGTGCTACGCGAGAGGGGCCCCTACGGACCCCTGCTCGCGCGGGAAGGGGTCGCGCTGGCTCAGGCGCTGGTGTACGCGCTGCCCGTAGATCTGCTCGAGTTCAGCTTCGACGCCCAGGGGCTGAGCCTGCCGGGGCTGCGCTTTTACGCCTGCGAGCCGGAGTTCGTGGAGACGCCCCTGTACGCCTGGTTGGAGGGATGATGGCGCAGGACTGGCGTGAAGAGGTCAAGACCGAAAAACCCTACCGCAAGCCCAGCGGGCGGCGGCGGGGGCTGGTCATCGTGAACACCGGCGAGGGCAAGGGCAAGACCACTGCCGCGTTGGGGCTGGTGCTGCGGGCGGTGGGGCGCGGCTACACGGCGCGTGTCTTCCAGTTCATGAAGCATGCGGGGGCGGCCTTCGGCGAGCACCGGGCGCTCGCCAAGCTGGGGGTGGAGATCGAGGGCCTGGGGGACGGCTTTAGCTGGATCTCGAAGGACCTGGAGCACTCTGCGGCCCTGGCCTATGCGGGTTGGCAGCGCGCCAGGGAGGCTGTGTTGGGGGGAGAGTACTTCCTGGTAGTGCTCGACGAGATCACCTATCCCATCCGCTACGGCTGGATCCCGCTCGAGGAAGTTCTGGAGGCGTTGCGTCAGCGGCCCAAGAACGTCACGGTGGTCCTCACCGGGCGGGGCGCCCCCGAGCCCCTGATCGAGTTGGCCGACACGGTGAGCGAGGTCAGGAAGCTCAAGCACGCCTTCGACGCCGGGATTCCGGCTCAGCGGGGGATCGAGCATTAGGGAAGAGGGGCTATGTGGCCGAAGATGACCCTGCGCGACAGGACCCTCATCGTGGATCTAGGTGCTTCGCGGCGGGTGCTCTCGAGCGCCCCCTTTCGGGGTGGCCTCAGCTATAGCCGCTACCTGGTGAACCGCACCGTACCCAAGGACTTCTGCCCTCCAGATTTGGGGGGCGTGGTCCGGGCCGATCTGGAGGGGCTGGGTCTTCCCCCAGGTGTCTGCGTGGCCCACCTGACCGCGGTGGACGTGGCCGCTCACGCCTACGCCGCGGCGGAGGAGGGTGGGGTGCGGGTTCAGGTTTGGCTCACCGCGGGGCTGGGCAACCTCGCCGCGCCGGGGCTTTCCCCCCTCGCCCTCTCCCGCCCGGGGACCATCAACGTGCTGGCGGTGCTCCACGCCGATTTGGCCGAGGCGGCCATGGTGGAGGCGGTGCAGATCGTCAGTGAGGTCAAGGCCCGCTGCTTGCGGGGGCGCACCACGCGGGAGGGCTACCCCGCCACCGGCACCAGCACCGACACGGTAAGCGTGGCCCTGCTGGAGGGCCCAAAGCAGGACTACTGCGGGGCGGTGACCCCGGCGGGGCGGGCTTTGGGCCGGGCGGTAGATGGGGCCCTTTCGGCGGCACTGCTTGACGCAATCCCCGCGACAGCGGAGGGCCTGTGAGCGTGCTGTTGGCTCTGCTATGGGATTGGCGCTTCGGCGAGCCACCCGCGAAGCTGCATCCGGTGGTCTGGATGGGCCACTACCTACGGTGGGCGGGGCGGGGGCTCACGGAGCAGCCTCCCCGTGCTGCCTTGGCCCTGGGGACCGCGGGGTGGCTGCTGGGGGCTGCCTTGGTGGTTTTGGTTTATGGCGCCCTCGAGCGCTCGATCGCCCCCTTGCCGCTCTGGGCCGGTGCCATCCTGGGCGCGTGCTTGCTCAAGCCGCTCTTCGCCTTCCGGATGCTGCTGGAGGAGGCCAGGTACGTCGAGGAGGCCCTCGAGGAGGGCTTGGAGCAGGGCCGATGGCGCTTGAGCCGTATCGTCAGCCGGGACACCCGCAGCCTTGACGAGGCCGAAGTGCGCGAAGGGGCGCTCGAGTCGCTGAGCGAGAACCTCTCGGACTCCCTGGTGGCTCCCCTCTTTTGGTTCTTGCTGTTGGGCCTGCCGGGCGCGGCCCTCTACCGCTTTGCCAACACTGCCGACGCCATGTGGGGTTACCGGGGCGAGTGGGAGTGGGCGGGCCGCTTTGCCGCCCGCGCCGACGACCTGCTGAGCTGGCTACCCGCCCGCCTCACCGCCCTGGTGTTGTGGCTGTGTCGCCCTGGTTTCAGCCTGCGTGGCCTGGCCGCCGAGGCCCGCCAGACCCCCTCGCCCAACTCGGGCTGGCCTATGGCGGCTTTAGCGTTGGGGCTGGGGGTGCGGCTGGGCAAGCCCGGCGTGTACGTGCTCAACCCCCAAGGCCGCCGCCCCACGGCGCGGGACTTCGCCCTGGGGTTGAGCTGGACGGCTCGAGCCGGCTGGGGGGCGGGGCTGGTCTTCGCCCTCTTTGAGCTGGGGAGGGTGGCTCATGCTTGACGACGTGCTCCGGCCCATCCACGGCGGGACCGACAGCGGCCCTGAACCCCGCTACGACTTCTCCACCAACGCCAACGCTCTAGGCCCCGATCCCTTCGCCCTCGAGGCCATCCGCTCCGCCGACCCCAGCCGTTACCCCGACCCGCTCTACACCGAGTTGCACCGCTCCATCGCCCAGCATCACGGTGTGAGTCCCGAGCAGGTGGCGGTGGGATCGGGCAGCAGCGAGCTGATTCACCGCCTGGTCCGCTGGCGCTGGCTCAGGGGCCCCATGCTCATCCTGCCCCCCACCTTCTCCGAGTACGCCCGCGCCGCCCAGCCTGCCGAGTTGCCGCTGTTGCAGGCCCAAAGCTCGCGGGAGTTCCTCGAGCTCTTGCCCAGGGCCACCCTGGCCTTCTTGTGCGTGCCCAACAACCCCACGGGTGAGGTTTACTCCTTCCTCGAGGAGGCCGCCCACCGGGCTGAGCGGGGGAAGGTGGCTTTGGTGCTGGACCTGGCCTACCACGCCCTCACCCAGGACCCGCCCTCGCTGCCCGAGGGGGTCTGGCGGCTGTACAGCCCCAACAAGGCCCATGGCCTGACCGGGGTGCGGGCGGCCTACCTGCTGGCTCCCCACGACCTTACCCACTTCCGCAACCTCGCGCCCTCCTGGGTGCTGGGGGTGCACGGCGAAGCTTTCTTGCGGGCGGTGTTGCAGCCGGCCTCGCAGGACTGGCTCGAGGTCACCCGCCAGACCCTGTGGCGCTGGCGCGGCGAACTGGCCGAGGGCTTGCGGGAACTGGGTCTGGAGGTGCGCGAGGGGGTGGCCAACTTCCTCTTGGTGCGGGTGGGGCAGGCCACCCTCGTGGCGCGGGCGCTGCGCCTTCAGGGCGTGCGGGTGCGCGACGGCACTTCATTTGGGCTGCCCGAGTGGCTCAGGCTCTCCGCTCAGGCCCCCGAGGCCCGGCAGGCGCTACTCGAAGGCTTGCGGGAGGTGCTTTATGGCTAAGGCCCTCATGGTCCAGGGCTGCACCAGCGGGGCGGGCAAGAGCTTTTTGGTGACCGCCCTGTGCCGCGCCTATGCCCGAAGGGGCTTGAGGGTTGCGCCCTTTAAGGCTCAGAACATGAGCAACCACGCGCGGGTGGTGAAGGGGGGCGAGATGGGCAGCGCCCAGTACTTCCAGGCCCTGGCCGCTCGCGTGGAACCGGAAGTGCGCATGAACCCCGTGCTCGTCAAGCCGGAGGCCGACACGAAGAGCCAGGTGCTGCTGCTGGGTCGGCCCGACCTCGAGCTCTCGAGGCTACCCTGGATCGAGCGCAAGGAAAGGCTGTGGCCGGTGGTGCGTGAAGCCCTGCACTCGCTGCTAGAGGACTTCGACCTCCTCATCCTCGAGGGGGCGGGCAGCCCGGCGGAGATCAACCTCAAGCCGGATATCGTGAACATGCGGGTGGCCAGGGAGGCCGGGGCGCGGGTCTTGTTGGTGGCCGACATCGACCGGGGTGGCGCTTTTGCCCACCTCTACGGGACCTATGCGCTGCTGGAGCCCGAGGAGCAGGCCCTGGTGGTTGGGTTTGTGCTGAACAAGTTCCGGGGCGACGCGAGCCTGCTCTCTCCCGGACCCCAGCGGATGCGCGAGCTCACCGGCGTGAGCACGCTGGGGGTGCTGCCCTTTTGGAGTGGTCACGGCCTGCCCGAGGAGGACGGGGTGTTCGAGGGCCGCGTCAGGGGCGAAGGCTTCACGGTGGCGGTGCTGCTCTACCCTTACGCCTCCAACCTCGACGAGTTCGAGCCCCTGAAGCACCTCGAGGGGGTGCGGCTGCTCTGGGCCAAAAGCGCGCGAGAGCTGGTCGGGGCCGATCTGCTAGTGCTGCCGGGCTCCAAGCACACCCGGGCCGACCTCGAGTGGCTGCGCGCGCAGGGTTTGGAGGAGGCCATCCTGGCCCACCACCGCTCGGGTAGGCCCCTTTTGGGCATCTGTGGTGGCTTGCAGATGCTGGGCGCGGTCCTGCACGACCCGGAGGGCCTGGAGGCGCCGCTATCGCCGCGAAGTGGGGTAGGTGGGGGCTCGGTGCGGGGGTTGGGGCTTTTCCCCTACGAGACGGTGTGGGTGCGGGAGAAGGTCCAGCGCCGCATCACCTTGAGGTTTCCCTCGGGGAATCGCTCTGGCGACCGGTTGGCGTCGGAGCCTAGGCTCGAGGGCTACTGGTCGCGCTTGTCGGGCCTCGAGCTCGAGGGGTACGAGATCCGGCACGGGCGGACGGGTGAGGGCAGCCTGGTCTATGCCCAGGGCAACCTGCTGGCCGTTTACTTTCACGGTCTGTTCGAGAATGAGGGTGTGCAGGAGCGCCTTTTCGGTGGCCGAGCCCCTGGGCTCGAGGACACCTTCGAGCGCCTGGCCGACTTCCTCGAGGCCCACCTGGAGCCTGGCGTGTTGGATAAGCTGATTTCGGAGGGAGGCTCATGAGCGTGGAAATCTGGCTGGTGCGCCACGGCGAGACCCTCTGGAACGCGGAGGGCCGGCTTACGGGCTGGAGCGACGTGGCCCTGAGCAAGCGGGGTGAGGCGCAGGCCAGGGCCCTGTTCCCCTTCCTCGCCGCCGAGCCCTTCGACAGCGTGGTGGCCTCGGACCTCTCTCGGGCCGTTCAGACCGCCCGGCTGGCCTATGCTGAGCCTCAGCGGCGGCTCTCGGCCTTGCGCGAACTGGATTTCGGCAGGCTCGAGGGCCTGAAATGGGCCGAGCTGGCCGAGCCCCACCAGGCTGCCCTGCTCGCTTTCGAGGGGTTTGAGGCTCCGGGGGGTGAGTCCATCGGCCAGATGCGCTCGAGGGTGTATGGCTTCCTCGAGGGGCTTCCCCCAGGGCGGCACCTGGCCTTCACCCACGGCGGCGTGTTGCGCTTGCTGCTGCGGGATTTCGAGCAGGACCGCTTCCTGCCGCCCTGTGCGGTGGTGGGGCTCGACTGGACTGGGCGCAGGGTGCGCTTCGTGCGGGCTGAGGAGGGGCTGGATGGCTGACGGGGTCCCCGCGGCGGCGGAAGCTGGGCTCACCTTGGTCACGGGTGGGGCGCGCTCGGGCAAGAGCGCTTTCGCCCAGGAAGAGGCCCACAGGCTGGGCGCTGGGCGGGTGAGCTTCATCGCGACCGCCCAGGCCCTCGACGAGGAGATGCAAGAGCGCATCGCGCTGCACCGGGCCCAGCGCCCGCGGGAGTGGCAGACCCTCGAGGAGCCCCTGAACCTGAGCGCCGCCTTGCGCCAGGCCCGCCACGAGGTGGTGCTCTTGGACTGTCTCGCCTTGTGGGTCTCCAACCTGCTCTTGCGCCAGCCGGAGCCGGTGGAGAGGGTAGAAGCGCTCATCCCCTACCTCGAGGAACTGCTGGATGCGCGCCGGGAGATCGGAAAGCACTTGCTGGTGGTGAGCAACGAGGTGGGCATGGGCATCGTCCCCGAGAACCCTTTGGCCCGGCGTTATCGCGACCTCTTGGGTTTTGCCAACGCCCGCCTAGCCCGTGAGGCCGCTGCGGTGTACCTGATGGTCGCGGGTCTTCCCTTGAGGCTCAAGTGATTGGCTTGGGATTTTATAGTAAGCGTATGGCGCAAGGTGTGGTTGGCGGAAAGTACCAACTTACCCCTCCGGTAGAAGTCCGCAAGGCCTTGGGCATCGAGCCCGGTGACCGGGTAGAGGATGTGGTCAAGGGGGGGCGGCTCGAGATCCGGGTGATCCGCCCCGATTTATCCCAGGTGCTCGCGGAGCACGATTTCACGGCTTGGTGGGCTGAGACCCAGGATGACGCGCTGCGGGGGCGGGATGATTAGCCTGGATACCAACGTGATGCTCTCGGCACTTAACCCTGCCGACCCCCACCACACCCGCGCGAGGCAGCTTCTGAGGGAGCATGGGGCTGCGGAGGCGCTCACCCTCTCGCCGCTGGTGTACACCGGGGTGATGAGCTTCGACGATACCGTGTACGCTTGAGGGGTTTAGCCTATGCGACTACCCGAGATCAAACCCATACAGACCCACTGGCTCGAGGCCGCCTGGGCGCGGCAGAACCGCCTGACCAAGCCCCCAAGATCCCTGGCCTACCTGGAGGAGCTCGCGGTGCGGCTCGCGGCGATTGGGCAAAGCCTGCACCCTGAGCTTGGCAAAGGAGCGGTCATCGTCTGCGCCGCCGACCACGGGGTGAGCGCCGAAGGGGTTTCGGCGTATCCGAGCGAAGTTACCGCCCAGATGGTGCGCAATTTCCTGCGGGGGGGTGCGGCCATCAATCAGATCGCCCAGGTCGCCCAGGCCGAGGTCTGGGTGTTGGACGTGGGGGTGCGCGCCGAGTTCGAGGAGCATCCAAGGCTCATTGGCGCAAAAGTACGCCCCGGCACGGGCAACATCGCCCTCGAGGCCGCCATGACCCCCGCTCAGGCCGAAGCGGCCCTCCAGGCCGGCATGGGAGCGGCGCGGCGGGCCATCCAGGAGGGGGCCACCCTGCTGGCGGCAGGGGACATGGGCATTGGCAACACCACCGCGGCCTCGGCGCTCACCGCGGCCATCTTGGGACTCCCCGCCGAGGCGGTCACGGGGCGGGGCACCGGCGTGGACGAAAGCCGCTACCGCCATAAGGTGCAGGTGGTCGAACGAGCCCTTCGGCGGGCCGAGCGCAGGCTGGGCGAGCTCACCCAGGCCGACCCCCTGGCGCTCTTGGCCGAGCTGGGCGGCTTGGAGATCGCGGCCATCGCCGGGGTCTTCCTGGCCGGAGCCGAGGCCGGCCTTCCCCTTGTCACCGATGGCTTCCCGGTTACTGCGGGGGCGCTGGTGGCCTCGAGGCTGGCCCCATCGCTGCAGGGCTACCTCTTTGCCGGTCACCGCTCTGCCGAGCCCGGACACACCCGGCAGCTCGAGGCCCTGGGGCTCAAACCCGTGCTCGAGCTGGGCCTGCGCCTGGGAGAGGGTACCGGAGCGGTGCTCGCTTTTCCCATCCTGCGCTCGGCGGCTCGGGTTCTGGCGGGCATGGCCACCTTTGAGGAGGCTGGAGTCGCTCAGGCTACGGCTGTGGAACGAGGTTGAGGGCCAAGTGGCGAAGCTGCAGGAGGGCATCGACTACTACGTAGAAGATGGGCTCTACGTCTTCACCGCGGCCTATCACCTGAGGCGCGGTTACTGCTGCGGCTCGGGCTGCCGCCACTGCCCTTACCCCAAAGAGGTGCAGGCTGAGGCCATCCGCCGCCGTCTGGCAGCAACGCTCGAGCGAAAAAGCCACGAAGAGCAGTAAGGCGCACGGGCATGACTGGGCAGGCAAGACTGAATACCCCCAACCCCAGAGGAGCTGAATGCGCCCCTTCTGGCTAGCCCTGGCCTTTCTCACCACCTTCCCCGTGCCGAGGCTGGGCGAGGTTCGGCCCGGCGAGATGCGCTCGGCTTCGGCTTTTTACCCCGTGGCCGGGTACTGCCTGGGTGGGGTGCTGGCTCTGGCCGCCTGGCTAACCCAGGCCCTGCCCGACGGGTTGCAAGGGGCGTTGTTGCTGGCCTTGTGGCTGGGTCTCACCGGGATGCTCCACCTCGATGGCCTTTTGGACTGTGCCGATGCCCTGCTGGCGATGAAGCCGCCTGGGGATCGCCTGAAGATCCTCTCCGATGTGCACCTGGGTAGCTTCGCTTTCGGGGTGGGCTTTGCTCACCTGCTCCTCAAGTGGCAGCTTTTGGCCTGGGGGCCTTCTCCGTGGCTGCTGCTGGTCTTGCCGGCCATCGTGCGCTTCGTGCTGCTCGTACCCATGAATTTCTATCCGGCGGCAAGGCCGGAGGGGCTGGGGGCGCGCTCGAGGGAAGGCCGTATCGGCTTGGCCTTGCTCTTTGCCCTCCCGGCCTTGGCCTTGTTTCCCTGGCAGGCTTTGGCGGTGCTCCTGGCCATGCTGCTGCTGGCCCGCTGGGCGGCAGGTCGGCTGGGTGGGGGGCTTTCCGGCGACGTGTACGGGGCTTTGATCGAAGTAGGGGAGAGCGCGGGGTTGCTGATGGGGGTATTGCTCGGGGCGGGTTGAAAAGGGAGGGCCGCAAAGACGTAAGCCCTATCGGGTAGACTGTTGCCTTGTATGGCTTTAGGAGTCGGCATCGTTGGACTGCCCAACGTGGGCAAGTCCACCCTGTTCAACGCGATCACCAAGGCGGGCGCGCTGGCCGCCAACTACCCCTTCGCCACCATCGACAAGAACGTGGGGGTGGTAACCTTGCCCGACGAGCGCCTCGAGGCGCTGGCCAAGCTCTTCATCAAGGGCGAGCGCAAACCACCCATCGTCCCCACCTACGTGGAGTTCGTGGACATCGCCGGACTGGTCAAGGGCGCGCACAAAGGCGAAGGGCTGGGCAACCAGTTCCTGGCCAACATCCGCGAGGTGGCGGCCATCGCCCACGTGGTGCGCTGCTTTGAAGATCCCAACGTAGTCCACGTCTCGGGTAAGGTAGACCCCCTCGACGACCTCGAGACCATCAACACCGAGCTGGCCTTAGCCGACTTGCAAGCGCTGGAGAGACGCTTGGACAAGCTGCGCAAGACCGCGCGCGTGGACAAGGACGACAAGGCGCTGCTGGAGGTGCTCGAGCCCCTTCTCCCCCACCTCTCGCAGGGGAATCCCGCCCGCACCTACGCACCTGCCGAGCCCGAACTCTTTGCTAAGGCCGCCCGCGAGATGGGCCTGATGACTGCCAAGCCGGTAATCTACGTCGCCAACGTGGCCGAGGAAGACCTGCCCGATGCCGCCAGCAACCCCAACGTGGCCAAGCTGCGGGAGCGGGCCGCCGCCGAGGGGGCTGAGGTGGTGGTGGTATCGGCCAAGATCGAGGCCGAGCTGGCCGAACTCGAGGACGCCGAGGCCCAGGAGTACCTGCTCTCGCTGGGGCTGAAGGAATCCGGGCTCAACCGATTGGTGCGGGTGGCCTACCGCATGCTGGGCCTGATCACCTTTCTCACCGCCGGGGAAAAAGAAGTACGGGCTTGGACCATCCGCCGGGGCACCAAGGCCCCGCAGGCTGCCGGGGAGATCCACTCCGATCTCGAGCGGGGCTTCATCCGGGCCGAGGTTATCGAGTGGGATAAGCTGGTCGCCGCTGGGGGCTGGGCCCAAGCCAAGGAAAAGGGCTGGGTGCGCACCGAGGGCAAGGAGTATGAGGTCAAGGATGGGGACGTGATGTACATCCTCTTCAACGTGTGACGGCCAATGGCTTGGCACAAAAATCACAATAAATCCCATCGCACCCCGATAAGCTCTACAACCGATGATCACGATGTACAGCACCGCCTGGTGCCCCGACTGCAAGGCGACCAAGATGGCCCTCGAGCGCTTCGGCCTGAGCTACATTGAAATCAACATCGACCAGCACCCCGAAGGCGAACGACTGGTGCTGGAAGCCAACGGTGGGCGGCGCAGTGTCCCCACGCTGGTCTACGCTGGGCAGGTCACCTCGATGAGCCGCTTCTCGGTGGCGAAGCTACAGGAGTGGCTCGAGCAAGTGGGACTGCTCGAGGCCGCTCGGAACTGAGCCGAACACCAAGTACCCCACACGCTCAACAAAACTTCTCATCAGGGCGCGGATCCACGCTTCCTGCGGGGGCTCTAAGTGATTTAGCCCCTCGCAGCGCAGTCGGCTGTGAGGGGCATTTGTGAGAGGCTTACTCTTAATCCGCTGCCTGGGGACCCGCAGGGCTTCGCTCCCAGTTTCGGCTGTAAAGGGCCTTGAGTAGGACATAGCTCACCACCGCCGTGAGTGTGGGCACCACCAGAATCAGCGTCCACAGCACGGCGTTGGAGAGCTTGAGGTCGATTTTGTAGCCGGCGAGCGTGGTCATGATGAAGAACATCAGCACGCCCAGGGTCACGCTGGTGCGCACCGGGTGCTGGCTGGGCAACTCGAGGTAGCGCACCTTGTCCTTGCTCGAGTCCACGAAGGGCAGCAGCGCCGCCACGCCGCCCAAGATACCCGGAACGATCACTCCACCGATGAACTCCGGGCCGATGGTGGCTCCGAAGAGGCGGAACTGCCACTCCGAGGGGATCACCTGCAGGATGCCGTAGATCCACAGGAAGTACCAGTCAGGCTTGACTGCAGGGGTCTGGGGGGTGGGCGGCCCGAAGGCCTCGATGGGGTGGGCGATGAAGGCCCCGGCGATGAAGACCGTTACCGCCAGGTAAACCAGGAAGAGGATGCCCATCATCACCGACTGCTGAGGGTACAGCGGCACTCCCAGGATCTTCCCCGGAGCCACCTTTTCGGCGTACTTAGGCTGGGTGTGCTTCTGCTTGACCATGATCAGCAGGTGGAGCCCGATGAGGGCGATAAGTGTCAGCGGCAGCCACAGCACGTGGATGGAGTAGAGTCGCGGGACGGAGTGGGTGGAGCCGGGGAACTCACCGCCGAACATGATCTCCGCGATCGCCCCGCCCACGAAGGGGATGGAGGCCCCGATACCGTAACCAATGCGAGTAGCAGTCACCGCGTAGTTGTCGTAAGGCAGCGCGTAGCCGGTAAAGGCGGTGACGATGGTCAGGCCCAGCAGCCCCAGACCGACGAGCCAGTTGAGTTCCCGCGGCTTCTTGTAAGCTCCGGAGATCAGCACCCTGAGCAGGTGCAGGAAGACCGCAGCGACCATGATGTGGGCCGACCAGTGGTGCACGCTACGGATCACCGCGCCAAAGGGCAGTGAGTCGATGTAGAGCACGCTGGCGTAAGCTGCCGGAACGGTGCTCCCGTCGGGGAGCTTTACCTCGCGTATGGAGGGCTCGTAGTTGAGGGTCAGGAAGATGCCGGTAAGCACCAGCACCACGAAGGCGAAGAGGGCGATCTCGCCCAGGAAGAAGGAGTGGTGTACCGGGAAGGCCTTGCGCAGAAACTTGTTGTAGAGCCTGGAGATCTCCAGACGCTCATCGAACCACTGGAACATGCTTCCCTCCTAAGCCATCCGGCAGCAGCCCTGTGCGGAGGCTTCCACGCCCACCTTGTCGGTGAAGTCGCCGGCGACAACCACTTGGCCCCCCTCGAGCTTGACCGGTAGCAGGGGTAGGGGCTTGGGTGGGGGGCCAGCTACCACCTTGCCCGCTTGCCTGGGGTCGTAGGCTCCGCCGTGGCAGGGGCAGAACATGACCTCCTTAGCGCTACCGCTCACCCGCTGCCACTGGCTGACGATGCAGCCCAGGTGCTTGCAGACGGCCGAGTAGGCCACCACACCCTCAGCAGCGTACTTGCGGGTTTCCTCATCGAGCTCATTGGGGTTGAAGCGACCCACCAGCACGGTGTTCTTGGCTTCACCGCTCTTGACGACCTTGCTGTTGGGGTCCATGGGATAAGCCAGGATCGGGGCGGCGTCAGGCTTGAGGTCGTCGAGGGTGATCACCTTCCCCTCGCCGCCGCCCTGGGCGAAGACCAGCAGGTCGCCTGGCTTGGGGGGTTCTTTTTCCGGGGTGACCTCCTGCTTGGGGCGGAGGCTGGCTCCGACGTAGAAGGCTGAGACCAGCGAAAGGCCGATCCCGGTACCAATGGCCGCCTGCAATACCATCCGGCGGCGGGAAGAACGCAGTTTTGCTTCTCTTTCGTCCATGCTTTATCCTCTATCCTGATCGGGGCACCCGCTGCCTTACCAGGGCACCTCCGAGTGCTCGTCCTCGGTGACGGCTTCCTCGCGCTCGTAGAACTTCTTGTAGGTCGCCAAGAGCAGCGCGATCACCAGGGCCATGGCCGCGAAGAGCCCGCCCTGTAGGTGGGTGGGGTTGTAGCCGGTCTGGGCGCTATAAATTAGCAAACGCACGTAGAAGCCGCCCATGGCGGTGAGGAACAGCACCAGGATGATGCCGGCCACCATGGGCGCGGTGCTGGGTTCGGGGAAGTGGCGGATGGGGCGCAGCTCTTCCCCCTCGAGCCAGTTGGACAACAGCCCCATGAAGCCGTATATGAACAGCACGGCACCAAAAGCCATCAGCCCGATCTGGCCCACCGAGAGTTCCTCGGGGGTATGCCCGGCCAGCTCGGCGATGTGCTGGCCGTTCAGGTAGCTCATCCAAAACAGCGCCACCGCGAAGAGGATGGCAAACCAGGGAATGACCGTGTCGTTGCGGTACATACGCTCCTCCTGGCCTCAGCGCGCTGCCTTGACTTCGGCCTCGCTGATCGCGCCGTAGTCGTTACCCCAGCTCACGCGCTCGTAGGTGAGGACGGCCGCGAGCTCGCGGTCGGAGAGGCGGGCGAAGGAAGGCATGGCGTTTTTACCCTTGAGCACAGTGCTGATGTGGAAGTTCTTGTCCTTGATATTCTGGTTGCCGGCCAAGGCGGGGAAGGTGCCGGGCAGCCCCTTGCCGTCGGCTTGGTGGCAGCCGGCGCAGTTTTGGGCGTAGACCCCTTCGCCTTCCTTGGCTAAAGCCGCGGCATCGGTGGCCTGAGGAGCCTCCCCGGCGGGCTTGCTCTCGCCGCCGGTGCTCACCCCACCGAAGCTGTTACCCCAGGAGTTGCGGATGTAGGTGGCTACCGCGTTGACATCCTCTGGGGAGAGCTGGGACTGAGCGGGCATGTTGCCCCGGCCCTTGGTGATGACCGTGAGGATTAGCTGGGCGTCCTTGAGGTTCTGATTTCCGGCCAGGGCCGGGCCGAAGCCTCCCTCGCCATTGGCCCCGTGGCAGCCTGCGCAGGCTGCGTAGACCGTTTTCCCCTTGGCCAGGAGGGCTTCGTCCACCGCTACGGTGCCCCCACCGCCGTGGGCTTCCGTCTGGCCGGGGGGCGGGGCTACTTCTTCGAGGATTTTCTGCGAGGAGGGTCCAAGGGCGAAGAAGCCCCAGATCCCACCGAGGATGAGCACTGCTGCCACCGTGAGGAGTGTGGTGGGGAAGCGCTGGGGCTGCACGGGGATATCGGGGTCGCCTACCCGCAGGGCTACCTCGAGATCGCCGTGCACCTCTGCGCCCTCGTCGAGGCCCTGCACCATGACGTCGGGCAGGTTGTTGACCTTGAAGGGGATGCGCTGCTCTTGCAAACCGCCCCCCTTGAAATGCGTCACCACTCGGAACACGTGCTCTCCGTCGGGGAGCTGGCGGGTATCCAGCTTGAGCTTGAAGGGAGGCTGCCGCAGCACCTGGATGGGCTCGGCCGAATCGTTGAGATAGACCTCGATGCGTTCGATAGGCATGAATCAGTCCTCCTGGCCGTTCTCTCCTGAAGGAGAGGCAACTGGGCACTGAGCACTAGCTTACCAAGAGCTGCGCTCAGGCACTACTCCAGTCCAGCTCAAAGTTAGGGGAGTCTCCGGGGTCAAATGTCCCTTGTCGAGGCTTTGTAACGCCTATCGGCTCACCTCGAGCGCAGCAAATGCACGCTCTGCTCGATCCCCCCCTGGCCTCCGGTGACCTCGAGGGCGATGGTGCCTTTGAAATCCCGCAGTTTTTCCTTCACCCAGCTCCAGTTGACCCGCCCCAGGCCTACCGGCAGGTGGCTGTCCCGATCGCCCAGGTTATCGTGCAGGTGCCAGTGGATCAGGCGCCCATCGAAGCGCTGGTGGTAGACCTCGGCCTGCCCCTCCTTGCCCTCCACCAGGGCATGGCCCACGTCGAGGCAGAAGCCGTATTCGGGGTGAGCCTCGAGCACCTCGGCCAATTCGTCAGGGCCCTGGAGCAGGTCGGAAGGGCTCAGGGCTAGGTTTTCCAGGGCCACCGGGATGGGCAGGGGGGTCAGGGCCCGCAGAGCGGTATCGAGGTAGCGGCGGGCCGTTTCCAGGGCCAGGGGCTGGCGTACCGCCACCTTGCCAGTGTGCAGCACGCCGCAATGGGCCCCCAGGGTTTGGGCGAACTCCAGGCTGCGCTGCACGCGCTCGAGGGAGAGCTTGCCCACGTCGGGGATCAGGCTGGCCAGATTGAGGTCTACGAAAGGTAGATGGACGGTAAACCCCACCCCGGCGGCGCGGCCCATCTCCAGAAGCTGCCGGGCCGAAGGTAAGCGGGGGTCCATCTCGTGTAGGTCGTAGGGGATCTCCAGGAACAGGCCCAGCCGTGCGGCCAGCTCGAAGGCTTGTGGGTAATCCAGTCCCGTAGTGGCAGTGCTAAAACCGAGCTTCATAAAACTCTGACAGCCTTAGCCTACCGCACCGGATGCTTTGTGCACACAAGTGCGGGGAGAGCGACAGCCTGGTGCCTTCCAGGCCGGAGGTGCCAGGGGCGGCTTGGCTCTCGAAGAAGCTTCGGGCGCGGGGAGGAGTGTCGGCCTTTGCAAAGCCGCGGTCAACCCTTCACCGAACCCGCCAGCAGGCCCCGGATGAAGTAGCGACCCAGGAAGACGTAGACCAAGAGCGTCGGGAGGGCGGCCAGCAGGGCTCCGGCCATAGGCAGGTTCCACTTAACCGCTTCCCCGCCTGCAAGCTGGGCCAACGCTACGGTGATGGGCTGGTTGGCTGGACTGGAAACCAGGGTCACGGCGAAGAGAAACTCGTTCCAGATCTGCGTGAACTGCCAGATGATCACCACCACGAAGCCGGGGATCGAAAGCGGGAAGATCACGTTGCGGTAGATGCCCCAGAAGCCCGCCCCATCAATGCGGCTGGCCTCGACGAGCTCGTCGGGGATTTCGGCGTAGTAGTTGCGGAAAATCAGCGTGGTGATGGGCAAGCCATAGACCACGTGCACCAGGATCAAGCCCCACAGGCTGCCGCCTAGCCCGATCTCGCGGATGAACTGGAACAGCGGGATCAGCACGGCCTGGTAGGGGATGAACATACCAAAGAGCATCAGGGGGAAGATGATGTTGGCACCGGGGAACTTCCACTTTGAGAGCACGTAGCCATTCACCGAGCCCAGCATGGCCGAAAGCAGCGTCCCCATGATGGTGAGGAAGAAGCTGTTTTGCAGCTTGGGCAAGAAGGCGTTCCAGGCCTGGGCGAAGCTTTCCCAGTACCACACCTTGGGCAGCTGCCAGGTGCTCTCGAGCGTGATCGCCGCTGGCTCCTTGAGTGCGGTCACGATCACCAGATACACCGGCAACAGGAAGAACAGCGTCGCCAGGGCAAGTATCGCGTACTGAACAGCGCGCCAGATCATCGCCGAACCTCACTTTTCAACTGGCTGTAGAGGTAAGGCACGATCACCAGCGCCACCAGCAGCAGCAGGATGGTGGCGATGGCCGCCCCGTCGGCGATCTTGTTCGAGCGGAAGGTAGTGACGTACATCAGCAGGGCTGGAACCTCGGTGGGGGCGTTGTCCACCCCGGTCATGGCCCAGATCAGGTCGAAGATCTTCAGCGAGATGTGGCCCAGGATGATCATGGCTGAGAGGGTGATGGGCGCGAGCATGGGGAAGATGATGTGGCGGTAGAGCTGCACCTCGCTGGCCCCGTCTACCCGCGCGGCTTCACGCAATTCCTCGGGCACCCCCCGCAGCCCGGCCAGGTACAGCGCCATGGTGTAGCCCGACATCTGCCAGATGGCGGCGATGATGATGCCGATGAAAGCCAGGTTGAAGCCGTGAATCTCGGGGAAGGGCAGCAGCTGCACCCGGGGCCCGATGAAGATGGCCCAGCCGATGAGCAGCGCCGCGCTCCCCACGGCGATCCAGCCCCGCCGCGCCTGGGCGTTGCGCAGGGCTGAGATGCCGATCCACAGCAGGATCAGGCCGATGAGCCAGGCGGTGAAGAGGGGCAGGTGGTTCCAGTCGAACTGCAGCACTTGCTGTCGGCTGGTGAGCCAGGCGAAGTGGCCCTCGGGCAGGCCGACGGCGGCGGGCAACTGGTTGACGCCCCCTGCCGGTTGTAGCATCCAGCGCCAGATGGTCCCGGTCACGATAAACGAAAGCGACATGGGGAAAAGAAAGACCGTGCGAAAGAAACCCTCACCCTTAGGTCCGCGGTCGAGGATGATCGCCAGTGAAAGGCCTACCAGCAGGCATCCGCCTACGAAGAACACCGTGAAGAAGAGGTTATTGACCAGGTCCTGGCGGAAACGCCCGTGGATGAAACCACTGAAGAGCTCTTTGTAGTTCTCTAAACCCACGAACTGGAGCACCGGGTTGATGGCCAGGGCCTGGGCCGGGTCCTTGCCCCAGTTGGTCAGGGAAGTCTGGATGGTTTGGCCGATGAAGCCGTACACGAAAATGGCCAGTAGGATCACCGAAGGTAAAAGGGTGAGCACGGCCACCAAGCTGTCCAGATTGCGCAACCACTTCATTGCTGTCGCCTTTCTTACACCCTCACCCCTCTCCCCGAAGCGGGGAGAGGGGTGAGGGGGATGAATAGTTTACCGGCCCAGGCGCACCTGGTCGGCGATAGCCTGCGCGGCGTTGGCGGCGGCTTTGGCGTTCTTAGAGCTGAGGTAGATCTCCATCACGGTGCCGAACTGGCTGCTGAAGGATTCGGGAGCAACGGCCCCGTGCACCAGCGAGCCCACAATCTTGTTGCTCTTCCAGTCCTTGGCGGCCGACTGCAGGTAGGCATTGTACTTCGAGAGGTCGGAGTCGGTGCGGGCGGCGATGGAACCCTTGAGCGGGTTGAAGGTGTCCTGGCCTTCCTTCGAGCCCAGCAGCTTGAGCCAGTTGATCACGTTGGTGCGGTTCTTGACCCCCTTGGGCAGCCCGAAGGAGTCGGAGAGCATCATGAAGGTGCCGCTGGTGCTGGGAGAGGGGGCCCAGCCGAAGCCTTCACCGGGCTTGAGCTTGAGGGTGGTCGCCATGTAACCCGCAGCCCAGTCGCCCATGATGTTGAAGGCTGACTGGCCCTGCACCACGCGGTCGGTGGCCTGCTGCCAGGAGAGGCCCGAAGCGTCTTTGTTGGCGCAGTCGAGTACCTTGCCAAAGGTGTCCCACACCGCGATGGCCTTGGGGTCGTTGAACTTGAGCTTACCGCTCCACAAAGCCGCCCAGTTGTCGGGGCCGAGCACGCCCAGGGCTACCGATTCCCACAAGTGCTGCTGGGTCCAGGCTTCGCCCAGGGCCAGCGGAGCCTCGACGCCCTTGCTCTTGAGGGTGGCACAGGTGCTGAGGAACTCAGTCCAGGTCTTGGGCGGGGTCACGCCCCACTCACGCAGCTTGGCGGGGTTGTACCACATGACGTTGGAGCGGTGGATGTTGACCGGCACGCTCCAGATGCCGCCGTTGTAGGAGAGCAGGTCGATGAGGCCCTTGGGGAAGCGGGTCATCCAGCCTTCGCTCTTGTAGAGACTAGTGAGGTCTTCCATGCGGCCCGCGACTACCCAGGTGCCGATGAGTTCCTGTCCGGCGTGGACCTGGAAGGAATCGGGGGGATCGCCACCGAGCATGCGGGTCTTGAGCACTGCGCGGGCGTTGACGCCCGAGCCGCCGGTCACGGTAGCGTTGACCACTTCCACATTGGGGTACTTCTTCTTGTACAAGTCGAGCAGGGCTTGTAGGGCAGGTCCCTCGTCCCCGGCCCACCAGGAGAAGATCTCGAGCTTCCCCTGAGCCAGCGATACCGAGCCCAGGGCGGTTGCTGCTAAAGCCAGTAGCCACTTGCGCATATGATCCTCCTCGAAAACGTGCCGTTGCCAATCGGTTCAGCCAAGGGCGCGGGGGGAGATTGGCGGGTTCCCATCCCTGACGCCTCCATTAGCTAAAAAGCGCTGCAATACCAGGGCTGCAGCGCCCATAGCCGGAGCTAGATGCCCGAACGCGCTGGGCCGAATGGGCAAGCAGGCGTGTTCGGGAATGAAAGCCAATTCGCTCAGGCGTTTGCGGGTGGGGGCCTCGAGCCACTGCCAGGCTTCGGCCCCGGCTCCACCCAGTACCACCACCGCCGGATCGAAGGCTACGGCCAGGTTGGCGATGAAGCGACCGAGCTGGCTGCCCAGGGCCTCCAGGGAAGCCAGGGCGTGCTCGTGTCCTGTTCTGGCCAGCTCGAGAATGCCCCAGAAGTCCTCAGAACGCTGGCTGAGCGAGCGGAAGTGCAGCTCCAGGGATCGCAGGGAGAGTTCGGTCTCGAGGCAGCCCGAGCGGCCACAGCTGCATGGCCGGTCGGCGTGGTTTTTCCAGTGCCCCAGCTCTCCAGCTGCTCCATGGCGACCCCGGTAGACCTGCCCCTCCACCACCAGCCCGGTGCCCAGGCCGGTGCCCAGCATGATGTAGGCCAAGGGGCTGTGGCTCTCGCCCCAGAAGGTTTCACTCAGTGCCGAGGCGTTGGCGTCGTTTTGCACGATCACCGGCAGGCCCAGCAGCTGCTGCAGCTGCTGTCCCGGCCTAGCGTTACGCCAGCCGGGGCCGGGAGCATAGCTGAGGGTTTGGTCGTCGCGCACCACGCCGGGCACCGTCAGGCCTAGACCTAGAAAATCCTCCCGTTGGGGGATGTGCTGCTGAATCTTTTGGGCGATGCGCTCCAGGCGCTGGGATAGGGGAGTGTCAGCAGGCTCAGACCACTCGAGGAGCTGCCGGGTCTGGCTGCCTAGGTCGAGCACGATCACTACGGTGTTCTTTACCCCCAGCTCGACCCCCAGCGCCAGCGCCCCCTGCGGGCGCAGCTCGAGCAGGATGCCTGGGCGCCCAGTCCCCGAGGTCTGCAAAGTGCCCTCGCTGAGCAATCCCTCCCCGATGAGCTCCTGGGTCAGGCTCGAGACGGTGCTCTTGGTAAGCCCCAGCTCGCGGGCCAGCTCGGCCCGGCTCGACGGACCGCGCCGCCGTACCGTTTCCAGCAACAAACGGCGATTTTGCCGTTTGATGGCTTGTTGGTCCAGAAGAGAATGATGCGGCACGACAAACCTCGACGATCTGGGGATTTAGTAAGTTTGGCGAACGAACCAAGTAGATCCTAAAACCACAGGATTGCCCTTGTCAAGTGTTGTATGTGTAGTGCTACGGCCTATAGGTGAAATTGCGATTTGCACTGATGCAAAAACCGGAGGCGAGCGGAATTCCGACAGTACGCGGATTTAGGCGGGTGCTAAGTGGCATAAAGTGGGCCGGAGTGATCGTATGTGGCGCGACGACCTAAAGGTGAAATTGAGCAAATGATGAGAGCTCCGGCACCCGAGGAGACTCTCGACTAAGGGGCTACTGCACGGCAAATTCTTAGAGCCCAGCGTCGTCTCGATTGGTGGTTCATTTGCCCACTCCTTAATCTTTCTCGGGGGTATCGGCAATCGAATTTATGCAAGCGCAGGGACTGCCAGAGCTACATCCTCCGAGCGCAAAGGTGCAGGCTAGCCCCGGAGCGGGTCTTTCGGGGGTTTACTTCCACGGCTTCAAGCTGCACCTGTTGGTGGACGATGGCCTCTTCGTGCACGAGGTGGCCCTTACTCCCGGGAGCGTGCACGACATGAGCTCTTCCTTCCTTCTGCCCCTGGAAGTGGAGGAGGGGAAGGCGCTGTACATGGACCGGGGGTATGAGAGCTACGTGTGGGAGGAGGTGATGCCCATTCGCAAGTGGAGGAGCAGGCGGTATGTGCCTTGGCTGCAGTACCTAGCCCTCCTGGGGCGGCGGGTGGTGGAGACGGTGGGGAGCAGGCTGCTGAGCGTACAGCCATCAGGCTGTCCCGAAGGGAATCTACCCCACACCCTTTTCCCTCGGCGCATCCACGCGGTGAGGCAGGAGGGGTTTGTCCTGAAGGTGCTCACTTTTGTCTTGGCGCACGACATCCGTCTTATCGCGGAGAAAATCGCTTAGGTAGCAACTTGGGTTATAGATAATGACGATATCGAGAAGCTGAAGCTAGAGCTGGCTCGAGCCCAACTCGGGGGTGGCTCAGCAGGGGTTTCGCTCCGAGAAGCTGGCGGCTACACCTATCTGGCCGTTCGGCTCGAGGGCCTCGAGGCAGGAGCACTGCGCAGCGCGGCAGACGAGCTACTGGATAAGCACAAAGCCGACCTGGTGGCGGTGGGCTCAGGGCAGAACCTGGTGATCAAGCTGAGCAAGGCCGCCCAGGCCAGGGGGCTGGATGCCGGCGCGGTGATGAAAAAACTGTCGGAGGCCGCGGGAGGGCGCGGCGGGGGCAAGGAGACCCTGGCCCAGGGTGGAGGATTCGACCTGGACAAGGCCTTGGCGGCGCTCGAGCAAGCTCTGGGTTAGATCTGCGACTGGGAAGCCCCCAGACATAATGCCTCGTGGAGCGGTTCCCACGAATACCCCCAACAGCGGGGCGTTGGGGGCAAAACACCGGCCGCCGTGAGGGCCTTGTTTGTGGGAAACACGAGTAGAACGAATGGGTGGTAGTTGATTGCTTTGCTGGCGCAGAGTAGTTTGACAGGTTTACCACAGGGTGACTTAATGGAGCCGATGCGGGTATTGGCGCTGGATATGGGGGAAGCCCGGATTGGCCTGGCAGTCGGCGAAACCGGTTCGCCCTGGGCCTTTGGCCGGGGTTATCTGGTACGCCAGGGTCTCGAGGCCGACCTCAAGGCCCTGGCGGCCCTGGCTGAACAGGAGCGGGCCGAGCGCTTTGTGGTGGGGCTTCCCCTGCGTACCGACGGTAGTCTGAGTGCCCAGGCCGAGGGGGGACTGGCCCTGGTCGAGGCTAGGCCGGTGGACGCCATCCTGGCCGAAGCCAAAAACCCCGATCTGATCGTGATGGGCACCCACGGGCGCAGTGGGCTGGATCGCTTCATGCTGGGCTCGGTGACCGAGGCGGTGTTGCACCGCTCGGACAAGCCGGTGCTGGTGTTGCGAAGCAAATAGAGCGCTCCTCGCAAAGACCGATCCATTCGAGGCTTACGAATTTTCTGTCCTGCACAAGACCGTTGTCCCCCATTCGGACGGCACGGTCTGGGAAGGACTGGTGGCTGCGTTTCTTGATGTAGTGCATCCCCGTGGTATAGGCTACCCTGAATACAAGCCATGTCCGGGGTTCGTTTGCGCTTGCTGGGAGCGCCTGCGGTAGAGCAGGCAGGAAAACCGCTGGCGCTGCCCACCCGCAAGCTGTTGGGGCTGCTGGCGTACCTGGCCCTGGAGGGCCCCACCCCCCGCAGCAAGCTGGCAGGGCTTTTTTGGAGCGAGCAGGACGAAACCGCAGCCCGGGGCCACCTGCGGCGCGAGCTCAACCGGCTGCGGCACACCCCGCTGGCTCAAGCCCTGCACACCGAACGCGACACCCTCGGCCTAGAACCTCTCGAGACCGACGTGGCCGCGTTTAGAGCCGCCGTAGAGCATGAAGATTTCCCTGCTGCCCTCGAGCTCTACCGGGGGCCTTTGCTGGAAGGGCTGGAACTTGCGGGCGCAGTGGGGTTTGAAGCGTGGCTCGAACAAAAGCGCGAGGAATTGAGCCAGACCTATCGCAGCGCCCTGCAACAGCAAGCCGAGAGGCTCGAGGCCACCCACGACCTGCGGGGGGCCCTGGCCGCCCGGCTCACCCTGCTACGCGAGGACGAGTTACAAGAACGGCATCACCGCGAGGCCATGCGCCTGCACGCCTTGCTGGGCGAGCGGGAGGCCGCGCTGGAGCGCTTCGAGCGGCTACGGGCTTTGCTGCGGCGAGAACTGCATCTAGACCCCCTGCCCGAGACCCTGGAACTGGCCCAACAGATTGCCCAGGGCGCCCTGCGGCCCCCCCTACCCCCCTCGCCCACCCCAACCCCCACCGGCTTGGCCCTGAACCCCCCTCTGATCGGGCGCGAGGCCGAGTGGGCCCGCCTGGAGGCGGCCTGGGAGGCCCGGCAGGGCCTCTACCTGGCGGGGCCGCCGGGGGTGGGGAAAAGCCGGCTGCTGCTCGAGTTCGCTCGGCACCAAGGCTCTTTTGTTTTCCTGCAAGCCCAGCCCTCCGATAGCGGCATCCCCTATGCCTTTTACAGCCGGGCCATCCGGCAGTCGCTGGCTCAGTTTCCGGGCCTGGAACTGGCCCCCTGGGTGCGGCGGGAGCTTTCCCGGCTGGTGCCCGAGCTTTCCGACGAATCCCCGCCCCCCATCACCACCCCGGAAGGCAAGCTGCGGCTCCTGGAGGCCCTCACCGAGGCCATCCGGGCCCTGGGGCGGCAGGGGGTGAGAAGCATCGTGACCGACGATTTGCATTTTGTGCGCGATGCCGCCAGTCTCGAGGTGGCCGCCTACGCCATGACCCGGCTCTTGCCCGAGGGGGTGCTGCGCCCGTTGGTGGCCTTCCGCCAGGAGGAGCTCGACCCGGCCACCCTGAGAACCATCCGAGAGCAGGTCGAGGCGGGCCAGGCCGTGCTGGTTGAGCTAAAACCCTTTTCCGAGACCGACCTGCTGCGGCTAGTGCGCGCACTCTCGGGCGCCTCGGGGGCCATCCGCTTCACCCAGCGGCTCTACCAGGCCACCGGGGGCAATCCCTTGTTTGTGCTGGAAACCCTCAAAGCGCTCTACGAGTCGGGGGCCTTGCAGGTAGGCCCCGAGGGCTGGCACACCCCCTACGATCAGGAGACCACCGACTACCGCGAGCTGCCCCTGCCCGCCTCGGTGCGGGAAGCGGTGTGGCGGCGCATAGAGGGGCTGGGGGCTGCACCCCGGCGGCTTCTGGAGGCCGCCAGCCTGGCGGGGGATGGCTTTAGCCTGGAGGTACTCAGGGGGGCCACCGCGCTTTCGGAGTGGGAAAGCCTGGAGGCTTTGGAGCAGGCCCTGGCCGCCGACCTGTTGCACCGCCAAGACACCGGCTATGCCTTCAGCCACGAGCTGGTGCGGCGCTCGGTGCGCGAAGGGCTAAGCCCGGAGCGACGCCAGCTCCTGCACCGCAAGCTGGCCCAGAGCCTGGCCCGCCAGGGCGGCAACCCGGCCCGGGTGGCCGAACACTGGGAAGAGGGCGGCCGGCCCCAGGAAGCCATCCCCTGGCGCCTGCGGGCTGCCGAGGCGGCAGTGCGGGTCTACGCCCACCGGGAGGCTTTAGAGCAGTACCAGATGGCCCTTGCGGACGGTGCGGAAGGCAGGGTGGCCTACGAAATCCAGCGCGAGCGGGCCCGGCTCTGGCAGACCCTGGACGAACGCACCCCCTGGGCCGAGGCGCTGGGCGCGATGGAGCGGCTGGCCCAGGCCCTGGGGGAGGCCGCCTTGCAGGCCGAAACCCGGCTGGGCTGGGCGGAGCACCACCTGCTCTGCGGGCGCTATAGGGAGGCGCTGGCCGAGGCTGAGGGGGTGTTGCAGTCTAATGTAGATACCCCGGTAGCTATAAAAGCCCACCACCTGGCCGGACTGGCCCTCATGTCTCTGGGCCGGCTGGCCGAGGCAGAACCCCGCCTAAGGTTGGCTTTGCAAGCGCCCCTCCCATCATCATCCGACGCACCGGCTCTGGTGCAGCAGGGGCGACTTCACATGGCGCTTTGTACCTGCGCCTTACAGCGCGGCGATCTGGATTTGGCCCATCAACACACCCGGGCCGCGCTCGACTTTTATCTGCAATCGGGCTACCGGTCAGGGCAGCTCGAGGCTCGCTCGCGGCAGGGGCTGCTGGTGGGTTTGCAGGGCGATACCATGGGGGCCATTCAAACCCTCGAGCATGCCCGTACCGAGGCTCAGGCTATGAACGAACGGGTTCTGGAGCGAAGCATCTTGCTTAACCTGTTCAAGTTTCTGTTCGAGTCCGGGCAGCTAGCCGCCGCCCTGCCCCATCTTGAGCGTGGGCTGGCCCTGGCCCGCGAACCGCAAGACCCACGCCTGGAGGGTATCTTTCTCAACAACCTGGGCGTGGTATACCGGGCCAAGGGCGAGCTAGGAAAGGCCCTGGAATGTTTTGAGGGGGCCCTCGAGATCGCCGAGCGCTTCGGAATGACCCAGCTTCGAATCCGGCGACAGATAGCTCTGGCAGAAAACTACCTGGATCTGGGCAGCCCCGCCGCCTTACCCCTGATCGAGCAAGCCCGAAGCGAGATTGATTCTGCGGGTCTGGGCGAGCTCGAGCTTTGGCTCGAGGCGCAATTCGCCCGTTATGAGCTAATGCAAAACCACCCCGAAAAGGCCCTGGCCCGTCTAACTCCCCTGCTGGAGGTTACAGCGGCCGATCACAACGACCACGACCGCATACTCTGGCTAATGGGCCGTTCCTGGCTGATGCTGGGCCAACCCCGAAAAGCCCTCGAGGCCATTGCCCATCAAGCCGCTCTGCCAGCTTTCCAGGTACGGCTGCTGGCGGTGCAGCTTCAGGCCCGACTGGCCCTCGGTGAACCCGTAAAACAGGACATACAAACCGCCGTCCAACTGCTGCGCACGCCCGGTGTGGCCATGCTGGAATCGCTCGAGCTGCACCTTGCAGTGGTACGCGCCTACCAGCAGCTCCGTCAAGAGGAAAAAGCCAGGCAAGCCAGGCAGTTATTGCAAACACGAGTCAAGCAGATGGCCGAGAGCCTCGAGGGGTATCCAGAGCTAAAGGAAGGGTTTGAGCGGGGATATAGGGTTCATCTGCGCTGGCCTCATGGCCAAGGGTAGCGGCAAAGCCGCCGAGGCCATGCCCAGCCTGGACGGCAACGTTTGGGTTAGAAGCCTATTCTGTGCAGCGGCTCGGCTACCGCGACGCTACGGATAGGGTGATCTTTGAGGCAGCACGCGCCGCTCAAGCCATCGTAATAAACAAAGACAGCGATTTTGTTGGTTTTTTGGAACTGCACGGGCCCCCTCCACAGGTGCTGTGGATTACGTTGGGTAACACTTCCAACACGAACCTCAAAGATGTGCTATCGAAGGTATTCGAGCGTGCCCTGAAGCTATTTGCGGCAGGCGAACCTCTGGTTGAGATTGGCGAAGTCTCCTAGAAACGGTTCGTAAGGATAGCTTTTGTCGTTCAGAACAAAAAACTAATAAGCGTCCCTGAGCCCTTGTAACAAAGTTGGGTTTTGCCACGCCCTTGCCACGCCCCCCCTGCTAAGGTGGCCTGCGCAAGGAGGTGAGGCGTGGATGATGACGAGAGCAAACGCGAATACCGGCTCATCGTGCAGCCGCCGGACGAAACACACCCCTGGCAGGCCCGTCTCGAGCGCGCGGGAGAGGTGCTCGAGTTCGAAAGCCCCCTGGAGCTGGTGGCTTGGCTCGAGGCCCAGCTCAAACGGCCCCTGGAGGGCCTGCGCTAGCTGAAAGGAGCATGCATGAAACATCTGGTCTGGATTCTGCTACTGGTATGGCTGGCCGCTTGCGGGCGCACCAACCCCCCGAGCGTGACCTTCAACTACACCCTCGACCCCACGCTACAGCCCGAACCTGCCAGCATCCCCGACGGCCCCCAGGGGCCACGCCCACTGGCTGCGGTGGCGGACGCCCAGGGCAATAAAGCCACCTTCGTCCTGGACGAGGTGATCTTCTCCCCCAAGAACCAGGGCGAGCTTCAGGATTTTCTAACCCGCTACGGCGGAACTGTGCTCTCCAACAACGCGGTGCCGACACCTCCGCCCGGTTCGGGCATCACCCTCGAGCCCAAGTACACCACCCCTACCGAGTACCTGGTCAAGATTGACCCCACCAAACTGGACGTGTCCACCTTCAAGGCCGATGCCGAAAAAGCTGGTTTGGGCGGCACCTTCAAAATTTCCAGCGAGGGCGGGGCCAAGCTGATGGCCCTGGTAGCCCGCACCCTGGCCAGTGGACAGGGCGCGAGCGCCAACTTCGTAGGGCAGGGCGACGCGCCGGGCGATACCGTGCTCCTGCAAACCAACGAGGGGGGCAGCAACAACGCCTTTGCCTGGGCCGAGTTCGGCGACACCGGCAGCAAGGCCAACGTGGTGCGTGCCTGGCAGTTTGTGGCCGCCAGAGGCGTGCCGCGCAGATCCCGCATCGCCATCCTGGACGGCGGCTTCTGGCTGGACAGCGCAGGCAACAGCCTGAGCGCCGACTTCCCCACCCATCCCCTTCAGTACGACTTTGTGGACGGCGACTACAACGCGGGTGGAACCAGCCTCTGGACTTGTGGTGGAAGTGCATGCCCCTGGCACGGCACAGGAGCGGCGAGTGTGGCCCTCTCGGCGTTGAACAACGGCACCGGTGCTGCGGGCACGGGGGGGCAGGTGGCCGACCCCATTTTGTTCAAAACCACTGCCGATCTCTATCAGGTCAAACATGCGGTGCGCGCAGCCATCGGCTGGGGGGCCGATGTAATTTCGATGAGCTTTGGAATATGCAACGTAGACCCGTGGTGTGACTTTGCCAATGTGGCATACGAGGTGACCGGGTTCTACAACGCCTTTGAAGATGCCCTGGCTGCGGGACGGGTGCTGGTGGCTTCGGCTGGGAACAATGGAAAGAATGCCAATGCAGTTCCCTGCAAACTGGACGGGGTGATCTGCGTGGGGGCACTGGCAAATAACAGCAACAGCGCCATCGGCTATTCCAACTTTGGCCCCTTCGTGGACATCTGGGCTCCCACCAACATCCATGCGGTCTACCGGGATGACACCAATGGCCCTCTTTTTCTCACCACCTTCGGCGGCACCAGCGCCTCTGCCCCCTTTATCGCCGGAATCGCGGCCATGATGCGGGCCTACAACCCTGCCCTCACCTCCGACCAGGTCAAGAACATCCTGCAACAGACCGGTTACAACAACTCGCCTGACCCCAAGGTGAACTACTACGTAAACGCCTTTGCGGCGGTGCTCCAGGCGGCAGGAAATTTCTTGAATCCGGATCGGCTCGAGCCCAACAACACCCCCGCCCAGGCCAGCACCCCCACCCCCGGCACCACCTACGACCTTAGCCTGCACAATGGGGCCGACCAGGACGTATACCGGGTGAACGCTCCTGGCTACAGCCGGGTCAACTTCATCTTCAACTACCCCGACGGGCTAGGCAAGCTGGGGCTGGGCAATGGGCTGGTGAAGGAGTCGGGCTGTGGCGACACAGAGCTCATCAGCGACAAAATCGAGGCCAACGGGCGCAATGTGATTGTGGATGTCCCACCAGGAAACTCGCTGCTGACCCTCTCGGCGCTGGCCCGGCTGCCCTATCACTTCTCCTTCTCGCAAGTGCCTTTTTCACTCGACCCCGATGCCCTGGAGCCCAACGAGACCGGCAATACCGCCCGCAATGTAGGCCAGGGCAGCTACAGCGCCACCCTGCACACCAGCAGCGACGTGGACTACTACAGCTTCACCGCCACCGCCAGCAGCTCCAAGCCTTTTATCTTCAACATCCTCTCCACCGACATCCCGCTCACGGTGCGCATCTTCGACGGGGGCAACAACGAGGTGTTTGAGGGCTCCACCGGCCCGGATTGCAGCAGCCTGCCGGTCTATACCTTCCCGGCCGGCACCGCGACCTATACCGTCAAGGTCTCGGCCAGCGCGGGCGAGGTGGGCAAATACGCCTTTGGGTTGGGCGCATTCAGCCCTCCCATACCCCCCCTGATCACCATCTTTGGCTCGCTCAAGCTGTGGTGGATCAACCCCGGCGACCCCGGCGACCGCTTCCTCAAAGGGGTAAAAGAGGGCTTCCTCTTCGAGCGCAACGTGGACATCCGCAACATTCAGCTCGGGGGCGAGGGCCTTCACCTCAACCTTTACAACTTGAACGGCAACAAGGTAGCCGAGGGCCAGCCCTTCAGCACCCCCGGGGGTGGGCCTACAGGCGAGCGTATAGACCTGAGCAGCCTGCCCGCAGGCGAGTATGCGCTGGAGGTGCTGCGCACGGGTGAGTTTGCCGATGGCTCGGTGCGCCTGCCGCTGGTGCCCTACAACCTGCAACTGGGCGTGGGCGGGCCATAGGTAAGGGAGGTTAATCATGCGTAGATGCTGGTTTATAGCCGTGCTGCTGGGCTTTGCCCTGGCCCAGAAAGCCCCCCACCCCTGCTACCTGATGGGCATCTTCAACCCCGACAACACCCCCAACGCCCTGGGCTCGCTGGGCTTTGTGATGAGCAACGAAGGTCTCCTGCAGGATGGCAAGCCCATGAGCGGCAGCGGCGGCCAAGCGTTGGCCCAGGCCATGGCGCAGTCCATCGGCTCGGTACAGCCCATGTCCTACTGCATTCAGAGCCTGTCATCCGGTGGGGTTACCCAACTGCAATACTTTCGCAGCAGCCCCGAAGGGGCCAAGCACTGGCTGGGTGAGATCCGAAAGGGGGCCCCAAGCTGGGTGGGCCTCTCGGTGGGCGACGAGGCTGGGTTGTTTCGCGGCGACCAGAGCGGGCCCTTTAGCCTGGCCTTCCGCTACCGCGAGTATGCCTTCTTGCTCACCAACAGCAGTGTGAACGACCCCGAGAGCTACCGCAAGTGGGCCCTGGCGGTCATTGAGCGGGTGCAGAAGTTTAGGTAGGAGGAAAACATGAACCAGCTTTGGAAAGCAATCCTGGCACTGGCGCTGGGCTTCTCGCTGTTGGCGCTGGCCCAGAGTGCCCAGCGGCTCATCCTGAACGGGCAGGTGGCCTCCACGCGGGTGATCGTGGTACAGGGCACCGCCTATGTGCCACTGGCCGACGTGGCCAAGGCCTTGGGCCAGACGGTGGTCAAGGTGCCGGGCGGCTACGAGATTCGCGCTGCAGGCGGAGCCAATCAACTAGCGGGGCAGTTTCAGGGCAAGGTGGGAGATCAGATTCTGACCGGGCTCTTTAGGGTGCAGGTGCAGAAGGTGGAGCGGATGGAAAGCTACACCACCCGCTTCGACAAGAACAACCTGACCATCCAGCCCCGCAGCCCCGAGGAAGAGCTGGTGGTGGTGACCGGGGTGCTCAAAAATGCCAAGCAGTCGGGCACCGTGGCTCCCTCGCTGAGCGCCAACAACCCCGGCAACACCGCCCTGGCCGGGGCCGATGGGCGCTCGTTCCCCCCCATCGCCTACGACAGCCCCAGTGGCACCAACACCGGCGGCGGCTTCACCCTGCTGCCGGGGGCAGCCCTGAACTTTGCGGTGGTGTTCTCGGTGCCCAAGGGAACCGAGGTCAAGGCCTTGGTGCTGCGGGTGGGCGAGTATGGCGATGCAGGCAGCAAGGACGTGCGGGTGAGCTTCTAGCCGATGGCCAACCTTCACTTCAACGAGCCCTTTGCAGGAGCAAAGGGCTTTTTTGCTTCTGCATCGGAGCGTAACGCGGATATAACGTGGGCTCCGCTAGGCTGTGGTTCACATCATGATTAGACGGGAAAGTACGGAAACCAGGGTAGAGCCGGTAGACCTACTGCGGCCACGTCTCAAGGGTGTGGTACTCAAGCGAGCTGGACTGGCCCTGGCCCTGTGGGGCGAGCCGGGCATCGGCAAGAGCCACGCAGCCCAGCAACTCCTGCGGGAGACCCCTTGTCGCAGTTTTGGTTTTCCCGCCCTGGTGCCGCTAGGGGTATACCCTGCGCGAGAGCAGCGGCAGCAACCTGACCCTTTCCAGCACGGCCAGTCTGGGGGTACTGCCCTTGTCAAGTGTTGTATGTGTAGTGCTACGGCCTATAGGTGAAATTGCGATTTGCACTGATGCAAAAACCGGAGGCGAGCGGAATTCCGACAGTACGCGGATTTAGGCGGGTGCTAAGTGGCATAAAGTGGGCCGGAGTGATCGTATGTGGCGCGACGACCTAAAGGTGAAATTGAGCAAATGATGAGAGCTCCGGCACCCGAGGAGACTCTCGACTAAGGGGCTACTGCACGGCAAATTCTTAGAGCCCAGCGTCGTCTCGATTGGTNGTTCATTTGCCCACTCCTTAATCTTTCTCGGGGGTATCGGCAATTGAATTTATGCAAGCGCAGGGACTGCCAGAGCTACATCCTCGTTCTTGGTACGCTACCACCGCAAGGGCGAGCCCCGGCCCGGGGTGTATCGCTCGGTATTGCAGGAGGGCAACAACAGGCGCTTGCTGCGCCTGGCAACGCTCTTGCGGATTAGCGAGTACCTCGAGCGCAGCCGGGCTGGGTGGGTCGAGGGTCTGGAGGTAGACCTCGGTCCTAAGGAGGTGCGTCTGACCCTGCTGGCCTCGGAAGAGCCCTGGGTGGAGATGTCCGAAGCGCGCCAACAGGCCAGGTTGTTCCAGCAAGCTTTTGGGCGTGAACTGTTGGTGGAATGGCTTCCACGGGTTTGAGTGGTGCTGCCACGGTTTTTAAATGCTACCCTCTTCGGAACGAGCCGCACATTGCAACCCTGGGCGTTCACAATGCCGCAAGAAGTCCCGGAAATTAAGTTACCAGACCACTAGCTGAACAAAGACTTAAGGCGGGCTTCCAATGTGGCTGCTGCTTTTTGGCTGATGGTTAGCTTGAGTTTCAGTACCAGTTTGTAGCTCCATTCCTCAAGCTCTGCCAGGCTTTTCTTGCTTTCTATTTCAGGCAGGTACTTTTTTGCGTGGGTGCCCAGTTCGGCCTCGAGAATCTCAGTCAGCTTGGCTTTTGTAGCAGCCAGCCGTTCCTGCAATGCCGTCTTGGGCTCAGATTGCAAATTTTCACTTGGTAAATTCTTTGTGGATACCACGGTTTCAATCAAGCCCAGCTCGAGCAGTGAGGCAAGAATCTTTTCCAGAACATCCAGCGCAAGGTTGGTGCGCTGGGCCAGAACCACATCGCTTATCTCCTCTTGGCATAAAGAATAAATCAGGCGCTCCTCCCGGCCGAGAAGTACGGCGAGTGGTTTTGCGGTGCGCCGGTAGATTTGCATTAGCCCTCGAGCGCTGCCAGCACTGCTTGCACCAGCCTTAAAACCAAAAAAACAAAAATTGCACCGAACAAAAAGATCAAGCCTATGATGATCAATAGGGTGTCAACCGGTTGGCTCCAGGTCAGGATCCCCACTACCAAATAGCCCAAAGCAAAAAGCAAAATAAACAAGTTGAGTTGGGTTAGTCGCTCACCAATGATGCCACCGGGTGCTTTGCCCCGCATCACATAGCCGGTGTATGTGTTGTAGAGCATCAAAAGTAAACCCAGAACCAGCAGAACCTGTAACATAAAGCCTCCTACCCCGCTGCCTACCGCTTTGCAAGGCTCTTGTTAGGGCTCATTATAGTGGATAACGTGGTTTGCTACCTTGAAATGGAGTGAAGAAAAGGGAGATGGTCTTCATTGCTATGAGAAACCATCTCCGCTACCAGCATAGCCTAGGTGAGTCGGTGTGGTACTGGCTGGTGCCCCAGAATCATCGGGATTTGTTCTTGCGACTGCCCGGGTACAGCCTTACCATCAGATCGTGCGAAACGGGGCCGAGCTAGCCGCCAGGGAGGATCGGGGGATTGAGCTCATCGATACCAGGCCCCTCTGCATCGCCCAGGGTAATCCTTGGAAATGGGCCAAGCTGCGCGCGGTGGTGAGCCTGGGGGGGTTGTTCCGACCTTGGGCCTTTGTGCCTGCGCACGTGCACGAGAGCCGTGTTGTCGAGGGGCTGGTTGGGAGGGCCACGCTATTCGCTCGCTTCACCT